>NZ_JASLIP010000004.1 GCF_030152825.1 Corynebacterium sp. | reverse complement strand
CCGGGCGCTGCCGCGCTGGCAGCCCGGGTCCGCGCGGCGGGCGCGGAACCCGCCGTGGTCGGCTACGGCACCCGCGCTGCCGCTGATCAGCACCCGGATATCCCGGCCGCCGCGATCATCGAGGAGATGGTCCCCGATGCGCGTGGCACGGCCGCGAAGGTACGGTTCAACCTGCCCGGCCAGGAGGAACGCTGCGAGGACATCCGCGTGGCCATCCCGGGCGCTCACATGACGCTCAACGGGGTCGCCGCGATCACCGGCGGTGCACTGCTCGGCGCGGATCTGGAGAAGGTCATCGCCGGAGTCGCCGACTTCGACGGTGTGCGCCGCCGTTTTGAGTATCACGGTGAGGCCGGTGGCGTGCGGGTCTACGACGATTATGCGCACCACCCGACCGAGGTCACCGCAGTGCTCACCGCCGCTAAGGAGCTGGTCGGGGCGACCGACGCTGGGCGCATCATCGCGGTCTTCCAGCCCCACCTGTACAGCCGCACCATGAACTTCGCCGATGAATTCGCCCGTGCCCTCTCCCTGGCAGATGAGGTCGTTCTGCTGGATATTTTCGGCGCGCGTGAGCAGCCGGTGGAGGGAGTGGATTCCCGCATCATCGGGGAGAAGCTGATCTGCGACTGGCACTTCCAGCCGGACTTTTCCGCCGTCGCGGAGCAGGTCATCGGTATTGCGAAGCCCGGGGACGTGGTGCTCACCATCGGTGCTGGCACGGTCACCATGCTCGCCGATGAGATCCTGCGCTGCGGCCGGGAAGCACAGGGGGAGTAGGGGCCGTGGCGGAAGAAAAGACCACCCGCGATCGGCGCGGCCCCCGGAGCGCGGGAGCGGAGGCCCGGGAACGTCGCAGGCGGAGCAAGCACGCGCGGCGCCGGTGGGCGTTTGTGGCGGTGCTGGCCATCGTTGTCGCGTGGGCGGTGCTCTTCTTCTTCCCGGTGCTGACGGTCAAGAACGTCGACGTCCAGGGCGCCAAAAACGCTGATGTGCAGCAGGTCAGCGAGGCTAGTGGTGTGGGCGAGCGGAGCAACATGCTGCGCCTGGATACCGAGCAGGTCGCCCGGAACGTCGCCCCGACGCCGTGGGTCAAGAAGGTAACCGTCTCGCGCAGCTGGCCGAGCACCGTGATAATTCAAATCACCGAACACGAGGCCGTCGGCGTGCTTGACGAGGGTGGGGAGGCATCCCTGATCGATCGGGACGGCAAGGTCTTCCTCAAGGGGCCAGCCCCGGAGGGGGCGGTGCCGTTTACCAAGGTCAAGGACGGCGACACCCGAGCGCTTGCTGCCGGTGCTGCGGCGGTGAATGCGCTGCAGCCGGAGAACCGCAAGCAACTGGTGGAGGTCGCGGTGCCGAACGCTGAGGCGGTCGAGATGACCTTCGAGCTGCCCGCCCCGGAGGGGGAGGCCAAGCCGCGCAAGGTCGTGTACTTCGGGGCTGCCGAGCAGCTGACGGAGAAGGCCGAGGCGGTGCGCGTGGTTCTGCAGCGCGAGCAGCCCACGTGGAACGTGTCCAATCCCGTCATGCCGACAGCCCGGGATTAAGAGGGATTTTTCCGCCGCGTTGGGGTTGGCCCGGCGCTACTGAAGCGCGTGTGACTAGTGTGACTCATGTGCCGATATTCGCAGGTCGGAACCCTAAAGTAGAGCTTTAAAGATACGACACGCTTCCTAAATGTGCGCCAAATCCTTGGCACCACGGGTCAAGATGGAAGGCAACGAAAAGGCTCCACGAAATAGCGCGGACCTTTCCCCGAGGGTTCGCGCACAAGGAAGGCGGAAAACTTTATGACAACTCCTGGAAACCACCTCGCAGAAATCAAGGTGGTTGGTGTCGGCGGCGGCGGAGTCAACGCCGTCAACCGCATGATCGACGAGAAGCTGCAGGGCGTGGAGTTCATCGCGATCAACACCGACGCGCAGGCTCTCATGCTCACCGATGCCGACGTGAAGCTGGATATCGGCCGCGAGGAAACCCGTGGTCTTGGCGCCGGCGCCAACCCGGATGTCGGCCGCAAGTCCGCCGAGGACCACAAGGACCAGATCGAGGAGATCCTCGCTGGTGCGGACATGGTCTTCGTTACCGCAGGTGAGGGCGGTGGCACCGGCACCGGTGCTGCCCCGGTCGTCGCCAACATTGCGAAGAAGCAGAACGCCCTGACCGTCGGCGTCGTCACCCGCCCGTTCACCTTCGAGGGGCCGCGCCGCACCAAGCAGGCCCTGGCGGGTATCGAGGAGCTCCGCGACGTCTGTGACACCCTCATCGTCATCCCGAACGACTCGCTGCTGAAGCTCTCCGACGAGCAGCTGTCCATGATGGATGCTTTCCGCAAGGCAGACGAGGTGCTGCTCTCCGGTGTCGAGGGCATCACCAAGCTGATCACCACCCCCGGTGTGATCAACGTGGACTTCGCGGACGTCCGCTCCGTCATGACCGACGCCGGCTCCGCCCTGATGGGCATCGGCACCTCCCGCGGCGAGCAGCGCGCCGTCAAGGCCACCGAGGCTGCGATCAACTCCCCGCTGCTGGAGAACACCATGCAGGGTGCCAAGGGCGTGCTGCTCTCCTTCGCGGGTGGCTCCGACCTGGGCCTGATGGAGGTCTCCGAGGCCGCATCCCTGGTCCAGACCATGGCCGACGACGACGCCAACATCATCTTCGGAACCATCATCGACGACCAGCTCGGCGACGAGGTCCGCGTCACCGTCATCGCCACCGGCTTCGACGACTCCCCATCGGCATCCTCCAGCGCCCAGCGCGGCGGGGCTGCCCACGCTGCTGAGAACCGCAGCGCCAGCATCTTCGGCGACGCCGAGGCCCCGCGCGTCGAGGCGGAGCCGCTGCAGGAGGCCGCACCGGTCCAGCCAGCGACCCCGGCGCCCGAGCCGCGCCAGGAGCGCCAGAGCTCCTTCGCCGCTCGCGAGGGTCGCGCAGGCCAGAACCCCGCACGCGGCGGTGGCCTGTTCACCTCTGAGGAGCCGGCTCGCCCGCGCCACGAGCGCACCGACGGCCCGGACGAGGGCGACGACCTCGACCTCCCGTCCTTCCTCTAAAAGCGATGGCTACGGCACGCCCGACCGAACGTCCCGTCCGGATGGTGTTCACCACCCGCGACGGCGGCGTCTCCGAGGCCCCCTACGGCAGCTTTAACCTGGGAGATCACGTCGGGGACGACCCAGCGGCGGTCACCGCCAACCGCGGACGTCTCGCCGAGATCCTGGGGCTCGACGCGGAACGCTTCATGTTCATGGAGCAGCTGCACACCCCGACGGTCACAGAAGTCACCGCGGACATGCTGGGGGCGGGCCCCGTGCCGGCCTCCGACGCCCTCGTCACGACGCTGCGGGATGTCCCGCTGGTCGTCCTGACTGCTGACTGCGTCCCCCTCCTGCTCGCAGATCAGGACGCCCGCGTCATTGCGGCGGTCCACGCCGGGCGGATCGGGGCCCGCAACGGCATCGTTCGCCGGGCTGTGGAGCGCATGGTGGAGCTTGGCGCCAATCCCGCCGCGATCCACGCGGTGATGGGGGCCGCGGCCAGCGGCGAAAACTACGAGGTTCCGGCCGACATGGCGGCGGACGTGGAGTCCCGCCTGCCTGGGTCGAAAACCCGCACGAAGCAGGGAACCACTGGCCTCGACATCCGGGCGGGCATCGCCCGCCAGCTCGAAGGCCTCGGAGTGGGCGCGGTGGACATCGACCCACGTTGCACCATCGCCTCCGAGAACCTGTTCAGCTACCGCCGCGAGGGAACCACCGGGCGCCAAGCTGGCGTAATCTGGATGCCATCATGACAAGCCCAGATGGAGACAAGGCCCGCGCCCAGCGGGCAGAGCAGCTGGCGGAGAACCTCCGAGCCGTGCGGCAACGCATCGCCGTGGCCGGGGGAGCAGACCTCCTGCCGATCACGAAGTTTCACCCGGTGGAGGACATCGAGCTCCTGCGCGCCGGCGGTATCCACGCGGTCGGGGAAAACCGCGAACAGGAAGCCAAGCGTAAGACCGCTGACCTGGCGGGAAGCGTCGAGATACACATGGTGGGTCAGATCCAGACCAACAAGGCTAACTCCGTGGCCCGCTGGGCCGCCGCCGTCCACACCGCGGACTCGGAGCGACTCATTAACGCCCTCGAACGCGGCGCCGGTCTGGCGCTGGAGCGCGGCGACCGCGCGGAGAAGCTGCCGGTACTGGTGCAGTTCAGCGCAGACGGCGACCCCCAGCGCGGCGGTGCCCCGGAAGATCAGATCGACCAGCTCGCGGACCTGGTTGCGGGATCAGAACACCTCGAGCTGCGCGGCCTCATGACCGTTCCGCCCTTGGGCAGTGAGCCGGCCGAGGTCTTCGCCCGCGGTCGCGCGCTGCTGGACGGCATCAGCGACCGCGTTCTGGGAGCGCCAGTGTACTCCGCGGGCATGAGCCACGACCTGGAGATCGCTATCGGCGAGGGCTCCACGTTGGTGCGTGTCGGTACGGACATCATGGGCCCGCGACCAGTACGTTAACGAACAACGAATACCCCAATAAACAGTGATTGCAGTAAGCGAAAGGAAACCCAAGCATGGCTGAGGGCTTTGGCGATAAGTTCAAGGAGTTCTTCGGGCTCGGGGGCGTAGAAAGCTACGAGGACCCTTACTACCGGGATAACTTCGAAGAGCGCCCCGAGCGCACCGAGCGCCACGAGCGCGAGGATCGTTCGGCCGGACGCTACGACTCCGATCACTACGGCTCCTACCGCTCCAGCGAGCGACGCTCCGAGGCTGGCTCCTCCCATGGCTACGGCTCTGACCGGGAGCCCGCGGCCCCGGCCCGTTCCCGCTACGGCGCCGCCGAGCGCGAGACCGTCCCAGCACAGAAAAACCCGATGGTTATCCGCCTGGCGCTGAACGAGTACAACCAGGCGCGCGAGATCTCCGAGGCGCTGAAGACCGGCGACGTCGTCGTCTTCAACCTGGGCGGAATGGAGAAGTCCGCCGCAACCCGCGTGCTGGACTTTGCCGCAGGCCTGAGCCTGGGCCTGGATGCCGAGCTGAAGAAGCTGGGTGGGGTGCGTAACTTCGTGCTGATCCCGCACGGCATCGAGCTCGAGCAGTCCCAGCTGGATCAGCTGACGGAGGGCTGATCCCGAGTGGTCAACCTCATCGGAGCACTCATCCTGCTCGTCCGCCTTTTCACGCTGCTCCTCATCGTGCGGATCATCGTGGAGATGGTGCAGTCCTTCTCCCAGAATTGGCGCCCGCAGCGCTGGTTCATCATGCTTGCCGAGCCGATCTTCCAGATCACCGATCCGCCGGTTAAGGGGCTGCGTAAGCTCATCCCGCCGCTGAACATGGGCGGGGTTGCCCTCGACGTTTCCGTCTTGGTGCTGTTCTTTGGTCTGCAGATTCTGCAGATAATTCTGCACTCCCTCCTCTAACGGGGAGTTCTAGGAGCCCAGTCAGGGCGAAGGTTTTTCAGAACTGGTGAAGAAAACCAGCTCTTGATGGGAACAAAGCCTTTTCGCGCTGGTATGGTGGACTACAGTCTTTCTGAAGAATAAAACCATCCTGCAGACAGGCATTGCCGAAAATAACCGAGAGCGAAGGGAAGTATTGATGGCGCTCACACCAGCTGACGTTCACAATGTTGCGTTCAGTAAGCCCCCGATTGGTAAGCGTGGCTACAACGAGGACGAGGTCGATCAGTTCCTCGACCTCGTTGAGGACACCCTCGCCGAGCTCCAGGACGAGAACGCTGAACTTCGCAGCCAGGTGGGCGACGGCGGTCAGCCGGCCGCTGCCGCAGCGGACACCAAGGTCGACGAGGAGGCACTGCGCAAGCAGATCCGCTCCGAGGTTGAGGCCGAGGTCCGCGAGGAGGCTCGCCGCGAGGCGCAGAACACCCAGTCCAAGGGTGCTGCCGAGGTTTCTGGCCTGCAGTCCAAGCTGAAGGAGGCGGAGCAGCGCGCCGAGGCCGCTGAGCGCCGCGCCCAGGAGGCCGAGGAGAAGGCCAAGAAGGCTCAGCAGGATGCCGAGGCCGCGAAGTCCCAGGCCGGCAAGGCTGCCCCGCAGGCTTCCGGTGTCGCCGGTGGTGCAGCTGCCAAGGGCGCTGCCACCGAGGACACCCACATGCAGGCCGCCCGCGTGCTGTCCCTGGCTCAGGAGATGGCCGACCGCCTCACCAACGACGCGAAGACCGAGTCCAACGCCATGCTGGATGAGGCCCGCGCCGAGGCGAAGAAGACCCTGGATAACGCGGACTCCACCGCGAAGAACCAGCTGGCGGACTCCCAGAAGCGCTCCGAGGAGCAGCTCTCCGACGCGAAGACCCGCTCCGAGAAGATGCTGGCCGACGCGAAGCAGAAGTCCGAGACCCTGGTCTCCGACGCGAAGCAGAAGTCCGAGACCCTGGTCTCCGACGCCAACGCTCAGGCAGAGGCCACCGTGCGCCAGGCGCAGGAGAAGGCCAACGCCCTGCAGCAGGACGCCGAGCGCAAGCACACCGAGATCATGACCACGGTCAAGAAGCAGCAGACCGCTCTCGAGGCCCGCATCGAGGAGCTGCGCACCTACGAGCGCGAGTACCGCACCCGCCTGAAGACCTTCCTCGAGTCCCAGCTTGAGGACCTCAATAGCCGCGGCACCGCAGCGCCGAAGGCCGTCGAGGGCGAAGGCGAGCGCAACTAGCGATCATGCTCGTGGCCTCAGTGGGCCTCGCGGTCCTCGGATTCGCAGCGCTCCTGGTGGCGCTCTACCTAGGCTCAGTCACCTGGGCCTGGATCTGCGTGATCATCGCAGCCATCGGAGTCCTGCTCTCCATCGCGGAGGCCATCCAGCACCGTAAGAGCAAAAAATAACTACATAGCTTTACCCCTAGGGTTGGCAGCCACACCGAGCCAACCCAACGCTAGGACCCGGCCATCACCGGCGAGCGCCTCGGAAGAACAGCCCCCACCAGGGAAGCCCAGTAGAACCGAGCGGAGTCGCGTCCCGTACAATAACGCAAGATAAGAGGAAGCCTTTCCAACGGGCGGGTGGCGCCCACGGCAGGCTTCAAGCAGGGTGGTACCGCGAATCCTCGTCCCTGTGCTTCAAAGAAATTTCACTTTAAGCACCAGAGACGAGGATTTTCTTATGGCTACACCAGCTGGCGGCGTCTACCCCCGCGTCGACATGAGCTGCGGGGGCAGCAACTTCCCGGCCATGGAAGAAGAGGTACTGAAGTACTGGAAGAAGGACAATACCTTCCAGGCCAGCCTCGACAACCGCAAGGAGAACGAGGAGTACGTCTTCAACGACGGCCCGCCGTTCGCTAATGGCCTGCCGCACTACGGCCACCTGCTCACCGGCTACGTCAAGGACATCGTCCCGCGCTACCGCACCATGGCCGGCTACCACGTCCCGCGCGTCTTCGGCTGGGACTGCCACGGTCTGCCCGCCGAGCTGGAGGCGGAGAAGCAGCTGGGCATCAAGGACAAGGGCGAGATCGAGTCCATGGGGCTGGACCGCTTCAACGAGTACTGCGCCAAGTCCGTCATGCACTACGCCGATGAGTGGGAGAACTACGTCACCCGTCAGGCTCGCTGGGTGGACTTCGAAAACGGCTACAAGACCATGGACCAGGACTACATGGAGTCCGTCATGTGGGCCTTCAAGGAGCTCTACGACAAGGGCCTGATCTACCAGGGCTTCCGCGTGCTGCCGTACTCCTGGGCCGAGCACACACCGCTGTCCAACCAGGAGACCCGCCTTGACGACTCCTACCGCGACCGCCAGGACCCGACCGTCACCGTGACCATGCCGTTTACCGGCGCACGTGAGGGCTACCCGGCCACCAAGACCTGGGAAGCTCACCCCGAGCTGCACGACGCCGCGGCCATCGCCTGGACGACGACCCCGTGGACGCTGCCGTCCAACCTCGCCCTGGCCGTCGGCCCGGAGATCGAGTACTCCCTGGTGAAGGTCGGCGAGGACGGTGTGGAGGGCTTCGCCGGCGCCAAGCTGCTGCTAGCTAGTGCGCTGCTGGGCGCCTACGCCAAGGAGCTGGGCAAGGAGCCAGAGGTGCTGGCGACCTTCACCGGTGCTGAGCTCGAGGGCCTGGAGTACACCCCGGTCTTCGATCACTTCGCTGATCAGGAAAACGCCTTCATGGTGCTCGTCGCGGACTACGTCTCCACCGAGGACGGCACCGGTGTCGTCCACCAGGCCCCGGCTTTCGGTGAGGACGATATGGAGGTCTGTAAGGGCTACGGCATCGACCTGGTCATCCCGGTGGACGCCGACGGCAAGTTCACCTCCCTGGTGCCCGAGTACCAGGGAAAGCTCGTCTTCGACGCCAACCGCGACATCATCCGCGATCTGAAGGCCAAGCAGCGCGTCGTGCGCGACCAGACGATCGTCCACTCCTACCCGCACTCCTGGCGCTCCGGCGAGCCGCTGATCTACATGGCCCTGCCCGGCTGGTTCGTGAACGTGCTCGAGATCCGCGACCGCATGGTGGAGCTCAACCAGGAGATCGAGTGGATCCCGGAACACATCCGCGACGGCCAGTTCGGCAAGTGGCTGGAGGGCGCCCGCGACTGGAACATCTCCCGCACCCGTTACTGGGGCTCCCCGGTCCCAGCCTGGGTCTCTGATGACCCGCAGTACCCGCGCGTGGACGTCTACGGCTCCCTCGCTGAGCTGGAGGCCGACTTCGGTGTCCGTCCGAAGTCCCTGCACCGCCCAGACATCGACGAGCTGGTCCGCCCGAACCCGGACGACCCGACGGGCAAGTCCATGATGCGCCGCGTCCCGGACGTCCTAGACTGCTGGTTCGAGTCCGGCTCCATGCCTTTCGCCCAGTACCACTATCCGTTCGAGAACGTGGCGGCCTTCGAGGAGGAGCAGCCGGCGGACTTCATCGTCGAGTACTCCGGCCAGTCCCGCGGCTGGTTCTACGTCCAGCACGTGCTCTCCACCGCGCTGTTCGACCGCCCGGCGTTCAAGAAGGTCGTCGCCCATGGCATCGTCCTGGGCTCCGACGGGCTGAAGATGTCCAAGTCCAAGGGCAACTATCCGGACGTTAACGAGGTCTTCGACCGCGACGGCTCCGACGCGATGCGCTGGTTCCTGATGTCCAGCCCGATCCTGCGTGGCGGCAACCTAATCGTCACCGAGCAGGGCATCCGCGAGGGCGTGCGCCAGGCGCTGCTGCCGATCTGGAATGCGTACAGCTTCCTGCAGCTCTACGCCTCCGAGGAAGCACGCTGGTCCGTGGACTCCGATAACGTGCTGGACCGCTACATCCTCGCCAAGACCCACGACCTGGTGGCCAACGTGGACAAGGCCCTGGCCGATACCCGCATCGCGGACGCCTGCGACGAGGTACGCCAGTACGCCGATATCCTTACCAACTGGTACGTGCGCCGCTCCCGCGACCGCTTCTGGGCCGGCCAGGAGGCCCACCCGGAGGCCTTCGACACCCTGTACACGGTGCTCGAGGTGGCCACCCGCGTGACCGCGCCGCTGCTGCCGTACATCTCCGAGGTCATCTGGCGCGGGCTGACCGGCGAGCGTTCCGTCCACCTGGCTGACTACCCCAAGGCCGAGGACTTCCCGGCCGACGCGGAGCTCGTCGACGCGATGGACGCCACCCGTGCGGTCTGCTCCTCGGCCAGCTCGGTGCGCAAGTCCAATAAGCTGCGCAACCGTCTGCCGCTGCCGAAGCTCACGGTCGCGCTGCCGGAGTCTGCACGGCTCGCGGACTTCGCCGCCACCATCCGCGACGAGGTTAACGTCAAGGACGTGGAGTTGACGGATGATGTCGACTCCGCAGGTAGCTTCGAGGTCGTCGTCAACGCGAAGGTCGCCGGCCCGACACTCGGCCGCGACGTCCAGCGCGCGATCAAGAACGTCAAGGCCGGTAACTACGTCCGCGAAGGCGAGAACGTCGTCGTCGACGGCGACATCGTCCTGACCCCGGAGCTGTACACCGAGCGCCTGGTCGCGGAGAACCCGGACTCCACCGCGCGCGTCGCGGGCCCGGGTGGGGTCGACGGCCTGGTGGTCCTCGACACGACCGTTACCCCGGAGCTGGAGGCCGAAGGCTGGGCGGCGGACGTCATCCGCGGCCTGCAGGACGCCCGCAAGAACGAGGGCTTCGAGGTCTCCGATCGTATCCGCCTGCGCCTGTCGGTGCCGGCGGAGAAGAAGGACTGGGCAGACCAGCACATCGGCCACATCGCCGAAGAGGTCCTCGCGGTGGAGCACGAGGTGCTCACCGGCGAGAAGCTGGGCCACGAGATCGTGGACGGCGTGACCGCCGAGGTGGCAAAGGTGGCTCGCTAAACCGCCATGCGCTGGGTGGCCCACATCGACATGGACGCGTTCTATGCGTCCGTGGAGCAGCTCACCCGGCCGACCCTGCGCGACCGGCCCGTCCTCGTGGGCGGGATGTTCGGGCGCGGGGTCGTGGCCGGGGCGAGCTACGAGGCGCGCGTGTACGGCGCGCGCTCGGCCATGCCGATGCACCAGGCGATCCGGCTGTGCCGCAACCGGGCGATCGTGGTCCAGCCCCGGTCGGTGCTGTATAAAACCATTTCCCGGCGGATCTTCCAGGTCATCGCCGAGCGCGCGGGCGTGGTCGAGCAGCTCTCGGTGGACGAGGGCTTCGCCGAGCCCCAGGGATTAGCAGATGCCGCGGCCGCCCGGCGGTGGGCCGAGGACCTCCAGCGCGCGGTGGAGGAGGCCACGGAGCTTCCCTGCTCCATCGGCATGGCGAGCACCAAGCTGGACGCGAAGATGGCCAGTGACCTCGCCAAGCCCCACGGGATCTTCGTGGTGGAGGACCGGATGGCCACCTTCGGCCCACGCCCCGTGGGCGACCTGTGGGGGATTGGCCGGGTCGCCCAGGCCAAGCTCGCCGACGTTGGCGTTTACACGATCCAGCAGTTCGTGGACATGGACCCCACCGACGTGAAGTCGCTGCTCGGCAAGGTCGGCCTGGAGGTTCAGGTCATGGCCGGCGGCGACGACCCCCGGCCCGTGGCCCCACGCGCGGAGGCGAAGCAGATCAGCGCCGAACAGACCCTGCCGGTGGACGCGCGGACCTACCGGGACGTGCTGAACATCATGGAGCTCTCCGCCCGGCAGGCCTACCGGCGGCTGCGCAAGGACGGCCGAGCGGCGCGCACCATCACCGTGAAGATCCGCACCAGCGACTTCGCGCTGCACACCCGGTCGACCACGCTGCCCGCACCCACCGATGACTTCGAGCAGTTGCTGCGCGCCGCCCGCGCGGTGCTGCCCCGGCCGGAGGATTCCGGCGCAGTGCGGTTGGTGGGCGTGGGATTCTCCGGGCTCAGCCACGACCGGCAGGAGATGCTCTTCCCGGAGCTCAGCCACCCCGCGGTGCCGCACCAGAGCGTCACCCAGAGCGCCACGACCGTGGCCGGCCCGGGTGCGATCCCCGCGGGGGCCGAGGCTGCTGGCGAGTCACATCCCGGGGGAGCAGCGGAGCGGAAAGAAAGCCGCTGGCAACAGACCCAGGACGTCTGGCACCCGGATTATGGCCACGGCTGGGTGCAGGGAAGTGGGGTGGGCGTGGTGACCGTGCGCTTCGAGACCCGCGAAACCGGCCCGGGGCGCATCGCGACCTTCGACACCGACGACCCGCAGCTCCAGCCCGCGGACCCGCTGGACAGCTTGGCCTGGGACGAGGCCACGGAGGACGACGGCGAGCAGCTGGAGCTTGGTGGGGAAGAGCCGACTGACTCCACCGGGGAGTGAGATCCGGCGCACACCACTGTCCGCGGAGGCGGGCTTTGGGCGCCCGGGCGAGTAGGATCAGGGCTTTGACACCCCCGCGTCGAAGGAGAATGTTGACCGTGAAGATCTGGAAGTCCGTGGCCGTGGCAACCGCTGCCGTCGCCGGCCTCACGCTGACCGCCTGCGGTTCGGAGGATGCGGATAACGCCGCCACCACCGAGCAGACCACCGCCAGCAGCGCACCGTCCTCCACCGCTCCGGAGGAGAAGCTGCCGACCCCGCAGGAACTGCAAGAGGTCCTCCTCAAGGCCGTCGACCCGCGCGTTCCAGCCGAGGAGAAGGTCAACTCCGTCGTCGACGGCGACCAGGCACCGGAGATCTTCGAGGCACTCACCCGCAGCCAGAGCGAGGCCCAGGCCAAGCTCGAGGTCGTGGACCCGGTGCTGCCGGGCGTGCTGCCGGACATGGCCGAGGCCACCATCAAGCTGCAGGCTCCGGAGCGGGACCCGCAGGTCATCAGCGGTGTGGAGTTCGTCCACGAGGATGGCAAGTGGAAGCTGGATACCCGCTGGGCCTGCACCCTCGTCGAGACGGTCCTGCCGGAGCAGGTCCCGCCGATGTGTAAGGAGCTCTAAAGGGGACTCAAAGCCCCCGGGGCTTGCGCGCTAGGGCGCAAGCCGCCTACTTCCATTCGCTGCGCGACGTGATGGTCTGCAACACGCGCAGCGGGGCGTCGTCCTTGCCGTAGGTGACGGTCGTTTCCACGCTGACCTTGCCCTCAGCGGGCAGCGGGCGAGACAGATCAACGGTGATCCGCCCCTCGGAGGTTGAATCCGCCTCCAGCACCTTCAGGTCCGTATCCGCCAGGCTCGCGACCGCCGGTCGGCGCTTGGCCGCGACGTCGAGGATGACCTTGTCGCCGTCCCGCTCCACGAGCGTGTACGTCAGCTCCTGGCGCAGCGAGACCCCCTCGTCCACGCGCCCGCTGACCGTCCACTTCGCGCCCGGGCCCACTTCCTCCTCGGGGAAAACGATCGGCAGGTCCGTCATCTGCGTCAGCGCCTGCTCCACGCTGGCCCGGGCCCCGTCCGTGGCGCCCTCGGGAGCGCCGAAGGAGCGGGACTTCACCCGGCCGCTGGGCTCCATCGTCTGGTGCATCTCGAAACCCTCGGCGGAAGCCATGTCCTCGTTCAGCTCCGCGTTCGTCCCATCCGGGCGCCCCACCACGACGGTCGTGGCGATCTCCTCTCCCTTGGCGCTCGCCGTGGCGTTCAGCGGCAGGTCCATCGTGACATCGCCGTAGGGGACGTCCTCGCCCTCACCGTGGACGGTTTTCTGCTCCAACCCCTGGGTCGCCGAGTAGGTGAGCCCCTGGGAGGCCTCCTCCTCGCCGATGCGGTAGGCGAGGGTCGCGCGGGGGCTGTTGCCGGGCTCAAGTAGCTGCACCCGCACGCCCTCGACCGGCGCCTCGACGGCCTCTGGGCTCGACGAATCAGCAGAGCACGCGGCCGTGCCGAGGAGTCCGAGGGAGCACATCAGCGCGGCGATCGCGCGCCGGCCGGTGCGGTGGGAACGGGTGCGTGAGGGAGTAAACACGGTCATAACCGTAGCAGTTTGCAGCTCAAGCTAGACTTGCTGGAGTGAAGCAGCAGAGTAACCGAGGAACCGTGACCGCCGTGGCCCTGGCGACCCTGGCGGTCGTGGTGATCATCGACCAGCTGAGCAAATGGCTGGCCGTGGCCACCCTGCCGCCGCGCGAAGCCGTGCCGGTGCTGGGGGATTGGTTCCGTTTCTTGTTGGTCCGCAACCCGGGGGCGGCATTTTCGATGGGTACGGACGCCACCAGCGTGCTGGCATTCGTCCAGCTCATCGCGGTGGGTGTGGCGGTATTCCTCGCCTTCCGAGCCCGCACCGGGCTGAGTGCCCTGACCATCGGGCTGATCGGGGGAGGGGCGGCCGGCAACCTGATCGACCGCATTTTCCGGGAGCCGGGCGGCATGCACGGCCACGTCGTGGACTTCTTCAGCTTCTGGAACTTCGCGATCTTCAACGTGGCGGATATCGCCATCACCGTCGGGGTAGTCCTCTACCTCGCCATCGTTTTCATCGTCGAGCCCCGAGCAGAAAGGAAGGCGCAGGAATGACCGAACGTGAGCAGCGGATGATGCCCGTGCCGGACGGCCTGGCGGGGATGCGTGTCGACGCAGGTCTGTCTAAGCTGCTGGGCTTGTCCCGGACGGTGGTGGCCGACCTCGCGGTCGCGGGGGACATCACCTCCGAGGGCAAGGCGTTGAGCAAGTCCGACCGGCTTGTTGCCGGCCAGTGGCTGGACGTCACCCTTCCCGCCCCGGAACGCGACCTGGCCGCCGAGCCACCCCAGCTCGTCGAGGGCATGGACATTCTCTATTCCGACGACGACGTCATCGCCGTGAATAAGCCCGTCGGTGTCGCCGCACACCCGACCTTGGGCTGGGAGGGCCCCACCGTGACTGCGGGCCTGGCAGCCGCCGGTTTCCGTATCTCTACCTCCGGGCCCCCGGAGCGCAAGGGCATTGTCCAGCGGCTCGATGTGGGCACCTCCGGGGTGATGATCGTCGCCGCCAGCGAGCGGGCCTATACCCACTTGAAGCGCGCCTTCCGCAACCGCGAGGTGGAGAAGATCTACCACGCGCTGGTGCAGGGCCACCCCGATCCGACCTCCGGGACCATCGATGCCCCGATCGGGCGCCACCCCTCGGCGGGTTGGCGCTTCGCCGTGCGCGACGATGGCAAGCACGCGGTGACGCACTACGACACCCTGGAGGCCCACCGCCAGGCCAGCCTGCTGCGGGTGAACCTGGAGACCGGCCGGACCCACCAGATCCGCGTGCACTTCTCCTCCCTGCACCACCCGCTGTGCGGCGACCCGATGTATGGCTCCGACCCGGAGCTGGCCGAGAAGCTGGGGCTGATCCGCCAGTGGCTGCACGCAGTCTCCCTACGCTTCGAACACCCCACGGGCCGGATGATGCAGATCGATAGCCCGTACCCAGCGGACCTCCAGCAGGCCCTGGATAGGCTGCGGGAGGCCAATGATGGAATCTAGGTCTCCGCAGGTGGTCAAGCCCAACCGCGCCCGCCAGCGGGAGCTGGACTGGGAGGATACCCGCCGACCCGCGTGGGTGGCGTGGCTCGGCGGGATCTGCGCCGTTGCCCTGCTCGTGGGGATCATGGTCATGGCCCAGTCGGACCGCACCAGCAAGCCGATGCACATCAACGGCGACCAGCTGGGGCCGTTCTACATGTCCGACCAGGCGTACGAGGGGCACTCCCGCCAGCTCCTTGACGAGGCCGAGGGGAGCGAGCCCCGTTGGGCGCTGGTCTCGCCCACCACAGCGATGGCTCCAAAGGACTTCGCCAAGGTCTTCGACATCCCGCACGCGGACCGGGTGCGTGTGTCCACGCTGCTGATCGGCCCCATGGTGCAGCGCCCGATCCCGGAACCGGCCGCCGGGTTGCGCCGCGAGGACGTCTTCACCATCGCCACCGAAGGACTGGAGGGGGAGGACGTCGCGATCAACGGCGCCCTTGTCCACGCCGCCCCCGCCGAGCTCAAGGCGATCGCGGAGAACCCCAAAGTCATGGCCGTTGAGCCGGCCCCGGTGGACGCAGCCTATGGTCGTATAGGTATCCGCGCCGTGACGCACGAGGAGGAATAGCCCATGCTGTGGGGTTTTGCCGCATACATCATGTGGGGATTCTTCCCCGCGTTCTTCCCACTGCTGGAACCGGCCGCTCCGGTGGAGATCCTGGCGCACCGCTTCATCTGGACCCTGGTCTTCGTGCTGCTGCTCCTGCTGGCGCTGCGCCGCATCAAGCTGCTGCGCGAGATCACGCCCCGCGAATGGATCCGGGTCGCGGTGGCTTCGCTGCTGATTTCCGTGAACTGGGGACTCTACATCTACGCGGTCAACAGCGGACACGTGGCGGACGCCGCGCTGGGCTACTTCATCAACCCGCTGGTCTCCGTGGTGCTTGGCGTGCTCCTGCTGCGCGAAAGCCTGCGCCCGATGCAGAAGCTCTCGGTCGCGATCGCCGCCGTGGCGGTCGTGATTCTCACCATCGCGCTGGGCCAGCCGCCGATCATTTCCCTGGGCCTGGCCCTGAGCTTCGGTTTCTACGGTCTGGCGAAGAAGCGCATGCGGCTGGAGCCGCTGCAGTCGCTGGCCGCCGAGACGATGGTGCTCGCCCCCATCGCCGTGATCTATCTGCTGTGGCTGGGGCCGGAATCGACCTTCACCACCGAGGGTGGCGGGCACACGGCCCTGCTGATGGTCGCGGGCGTGGTCACCGCCCTGCCGCTGCTGGCCTTCGCCCGCGCCGCCCAGGAAATGTCCCTGACCTCGCTGGGCATGATCCAGTACCTCACCCCGGTCATGCAGATGCTCTGGGCGGTGTTCGTCACCAAGGAGCACATCGAGCCGATGCGATGGGTGGGTTTCTCCATCATCTGGGTGGCCGTGGTGATCTTCATCATCGACATGCTCATCCAGACCCGCGCTACCCGACGCAGCGCCTCCCTGGAGAAGATCGGCACGGACACCACGGCCACGGAGGAAGGCTAAACGAAGGCCTGGCCCTCGCCCCGGTAGGTCGGCCACCGGTCCACTATTTCTCCTCCTGATACGACGATGACCTCGTCGAACCACTCCGCCTGCTCGCCGGCCTTCGCGTGGCGGAACCATACGTGATCGCCCAGCTGCAGGCTCTTGGCCGCAGGCCCCTTCAGCGGGGTCTGCACCTCGCCCGGGCCCTCCAGCGGCGCCATGCGCAGGCCCGCGGGGTAGTCCACGGTCGGCAGCCGGTCCGCCCCCGGCGGCCCAGAGGCCACCCGGCCACCACCGGCCACCGTCACCACATCCGGGGCGGGGCGGCGCACCACCGGCACCACGAACCACTGCGCGGGCTCCGGCTGGAAGCTCTTATAGCGGTCGAACAGACCCGGGGCCAGCACTCCCGAGCCCGCGCCGATCTCCGTGATCACCGTTTCCGCCGAGGTGGTCTCGATCGACCCGGTGCCCCCGCCGTTGACGAGCTCCAGCGGCGGCTGCCCCGCGCTCGCCAACAGCTGCTCCACCGCCCGCACGATCTTCCCGCGCCGGGTGGCCAGCTCGCGGGTGGAGATGCCCTTCATCACCGAGACCGCCGGAGAGCTATCCGTGGTTCCAGCGATCTGCCCCTCGTAGGCCATGAGACCCACCAGGCGGAATCCCGGCCGGGCAACAATGGACTCCGCGAGCCGCCGGACCTGCTCCACGGAGTGGACCGGGGAGCGCAATGCTCCTAGGTGAACCGGACCCATGGCCAGGCTGGCGTCCACGTCGATGCACACCCGAATCTCCCCGCGCTGGGCGTCGGAAGCCTCCTGCTCAGCAACCGCGTCGTCGATGAAATCCAGGTGGGCAGGGGAGTCCACCATCACGGTGATGGCCTCCCGGAGCATCGGGGACGCGGCGAGCGTGCGCAGCGCCTCGCGGTGGGTGGTTGGGTAGGCCACCAGGACGTCGTCGGTGACCCCGGTCTCGACCAACCAGATGGCCTCGGAAAGGTGGAAACCCAACACCCCGGCGTAGCCCGGCAGCTCCAGCACGCGGCGCAGCATCTCGCGGATACGCACCGACTTGCTGGCGAGCCGGATCGGGGTGCCGTTCGCACGCCGAACCATATCGCGGGCGTTGGCAAGCGCGGCGTCGAGATCCATGACGGCAAACGGGGCATCCAAATGGGCAACGGCGGACCTCGTCAAATACTTCACGGAGCAAAAGCTTAGTGCCCGAGTTTCGCAGTGTCCGGAAAACGATAGGATAGCCAGTTATGAGCCGCTCGTCTTTCGTCCACCTGCATAATCACACGGAATACTCCATGCTCGACGGCATGGCGAAGGTAGACATGCTCGCCGAGGAGGTCGCCCGGCAGGGAATGCCCGCGGTGGGCATGACCGACCACGGCAACATGTTTGGCGCGGATGCCTTCTACCGCACCATGACGGCGGCCGGGATCAAGCCGATCATCGGCATCGAGGCCTACATGGCCCCCGACTCCCGCTTCAACATGAACCGCGTGCGCTGGGGTAACCCGGAGCAGAAGAAGGACGACGTCTCCGCCTCCGGCGCGTACCTGCACCAGACCATGCTCGCCGAGAACGCCACCGGCCTGCGCAACCTCTTCTATCTTTCCTCGATGGCCTCCTACGAGGGCCAGCTGGGCAAGTGGCCGCGCATGGACGCCGAGCTCATCGCCGAGCACGCCGAGGGCGTCATCGCGACCACCGGCTGCCCCTCCGGCGACGTGCAGACCCGCCTCCGCCTCGGCCAGTTCAACGAGGCCCTCGAGGCAGCGGCCATGTGGCAGGACATCTACGGCAAGGACAACTTCTTCCTCGAGCTCATGGACCACGGGCTGGAGATCGAGAAGCGCGTCCGCGACGAGCTCATGGAGATCGGCCGCAAGCTCGACCTGCCGCCGCTGGTGACCAACGACTGCCACTACGTGCTGGAGAACCAGGCCGCCGCCCACGAGGTCATGCTGTGCGTGCAGACCGGCTCCACCATGGACGAGCCCACCATCGACGAGGGCGGTAAGCGCTTCGCCTTCAGCGGTTCCTCCTACTACATCCGTACCGCGGAGGACATCCGCAACCAGTGGGACCATGTCGTCCCGGATGGCTGCGATAACACCCTGTGGATCGCCGAGCGCGTTCAGGACTACGGCGAGATCTGGGAAGAGCACCCCTACGACCGCATGCCGGTCGCCGAGGTGCCAGAGGGGCACACGCCGACGTCCTGGCTGACCCACGAGGTCATGCGCGGCCTGGAGGAGCGATTCAACGGCGGCCCGGTGCCACAGGAGTACATTGACCGCGCTGAGTACGAGATCAGCGTCATCGACATGAAGGGCTACCCCTCCTACTTCCTCATCGTCGCCGAGCTGATCAAGTACGCCCGCTCTGTGGGCATCCGCGTCGGCCCCGGCCGTGGCTCCGCCGCCGGCGCTCTGGTGGCCTACGCGCTGACGATCACGAACATCGACCCCATCGAGCACGGCCTGCTCTTCGAGCGTTTCCTCAACCCGGAGCGTCCGTCCGCCCCCGATATCGATATCGACTTCGACGACCGCCGCCGCGGCGAGATGATCCGCTACGCCTCCGACCGCTGGGGCGAGGACAAGATCGCCCAGGTCATCACCTTCGGAACGGTGAAGACCAAGCAGGCGATTAAGGACTCCGCCCGCGCCTGGTACGGCCAGGCCGGTTTCCAGATGGCCGACCGGATCACCAAGGCCCTGCCGCCGGCAATCATGGCCAAGGACATCGAGCTCAAGGGCATCAAGGATCCGGAGCACCCGCGCTACGCAGAGGCCGCCGAGGTCCGCCAGCTCATCGACACCGACCCGCAGGTCAACAAGATCTACGAGGACGCCCTCGGCCTGGAGGGAGTGGTGCGCCAGGCGGGCGTGCACGCCTGTGCCGTGATTATGTCCAGCGTGCCGCTGCTGGACTGCATCCCGATGTGGAAGCGCAAGCAGGACGGCGCGCTGATCACCGGCTGGCCGTACCCGGCCTGTGAGGCCATCGGCCTGCTGAAGATGGACTTCCTGGGGCTGCGCAACCTCACCGTCATCGGCGATGCGATCGACAACATCAAGAAGAACCGGGGCGAGGACTTCGACCTCGAAGGCCTGGCCACTGAGGACAAGTCCACCTACGAGCTGCTCGCCCGCGGCGACACCCTGGGTGTGTTCCAGCTGGACTCCGGCGGCATGCAGGAGCTGCTGAAGCGCATGCAGCCCACCGGCTTCAACGACATCGTCGCCGCACTCGCGCTCTACCGCCCGGGCCCGATGGGCGTGAAGGCGCACTGGGAGTACGCGGACCGCAAGAACGGGCGCAAGCCGATCACCCCGATCCACCCGGAGCTGGAGGAACCACTCCAGGAGATCCTGGAGGAGACCTACGGCCTCATCGTGTACCAGGAGCAGATCATGAGGATCTCGCAGAAGGTCGCGAACTACACTGCTGGCCAGGCAGATGGTTTCCGCAAGGCCATGGGTAAGAAGAAGCGTGAGGTGCTGGACCAGGAGTACGAGACCTTCTCCGGCGGCATGATCGACAATGGCTACTCCAAGGACGCCATCGACACGCTGTGGAACACGATCCTGCCGTTCGCGGACTACGCGTTCAATAAGTCCCACGCCGCGGGCTACGGGCTAGTCTCCTTCTGGACGGCCTACCTCAAGGCCAACTACACCGCCGAGTACATGGCCGCCCTGCTGACCTCGGTGTCCAACCAGAAGGACAAGTCCGCGATCTACCTCGCCGACTGCCGCCACCTGGGCATCAAGGTGCTCTCCCCGGACGTCAACGAATCCGCCTTCACCTTCCAGTCCGTGGGTGAGGACATCCGCTTCGGCCTGGGCGCGGTCCGTAACGTCGGTGAGGACGTCGTGGAGTCCATCATCGCCAGCCGCGAGGAGAAGGGCGACTTCAAGGACTTCTCCGACTACCTGGACAAAATCGACGCCGTCGCCGCTTCCAAGCGTGTGACCGAGTCGTTGATCAAGGCGGGCGCCTTCGACTCCCTCGGACACCCGCGCAAGGGCCTCGTCCTCGTCCATGAGGACGCCGTCGACGCCGTCGTGGCGACGAAGAAGGCCGCCGCCAAGGGGCAGTTCGACCTCTTCGCCGGCCTGGGCGCCGAGGAGGCCGGGGATGTCTTCAAGGTCGAGGTCCCGGACCAGGAGTGGGAGCGCAAGCACGAGCTCGCCCTGGAGCGCGACATGCTGGGCCTGTACGTGTCCGGCCACCCCCTGGACGGCTTCGAGGACGCCCTCGACGCCCAGATCGACACCCCGCTGCCCACCGTGCTCTCCGGCGAGCTGCCGAATAACAAGGACGTCAAGATCGGCGGCATCATCTCCAGCGTTGAGCGGCGTGTGGACCGCAACGGTGCGCCCTGGGTCATCGCCACCCTCGAGGACCAGCACGGCGCGCAGGTGGAACTGCTCGTCTTCGCGAAGACTTACCAGATGGTCGCCCCGCAGATTGTGGAGGACAACATCGTCCTTGCGAAGGCGAAGATCCGCTACCGCGACGACCGCATGAGCATCTTCTGCGAGGACCTGAAGTCCGCCGAGCTCTCCATCGGTGCTGGCACCGGCGTTCCGCTGCGGCTGAACATCCGCGTCGACCAGGCCACCCCGGAGAACATGCAGCGACTCAAGCAGGTGCTGAGCAACAACAAGGGAGACTCGGACGTCTACCTCACCCTCATCGACGGCGAGCAGGAGGTGCAGTTCCTCCTCGGCCCAGAGATGCGGGTGACCAAGTCCCCGGCGCTGATGGGCGACCTGAAGGCCAGCACCTGGGAGGGCATCTTCGCCTAACAGCCCAGGTAGGCCCGGCCCAGAAAACACCACGAGCAGGAAAACAACACCCAGTGAGCAAGAAGAAGCAGGCCCCCGAGGCGGAGGGCGCAGAAGATTTCACCCGCCTCGAGCCCTACCGCCGCCCGACGGAAAACGAGTGGCAGGCGGAGCTCGAGATCAAGCGCTCCACCTTCATCGGACTGGTGCGGCAAACCTCCACGGAGGCTTCAGCCCGCGCCTTCATCGACGAGGTCCGGGACCGCTACCCGGACGCCCGCCACCATTGCAGCGCATACCTCGTCCATCAGGACGGCGCGCAGCCCATCGAGCGTTCCAGCGACGACGGCGAGCCCGCCGGCACCGCCGGACAGCCCATGCTCGAGGTGCTGCGCGGCAGCGGGGCACTGGACATCACCGCCGTGGTCGTCCGTTACTTCGGCGGCGTGCTGCTCGGCACCGGTGGTCTGGTCCGCGCCTACCACGACGCCACCAAGGCCGCGCTCGATGAGGTCACCTGGGTCACGCGCACCCAACTGGAGCTCTACCGCGTGGAGCTCAACCACGACGAGGCCGGGCGCGTGGAGTCCGAGATCCGCAACGCGGGCTACCAGATCCTGAAGACCGACTACGCCGCCAAGGTGGGCTTCCTCATCGCCGGGGACGATGCGCTAGCCACGCACCTGGCCAGCTGGACCCAAGGCCGCGTGGAACCCACCCGCGCGGGCCAACGTTGGGTAGATTTACCCACCGGAAGCTAAAACTTTTCCCAGGCACCCCGGCGACCCGATGAGGACCCGGGCCACAACACCAAGAACGCGATAGAGGAAGAAGCACCATGCCCCTCAGCCCCTACGGAGACAACCCGATCACCCAGCGCAAGGCCGCCGTGCGCAAGCACTCCAAGGCCATCCAGATCACCGGTGGTGTCGGCGGCGGACTCATCCTCCTGGGCGCCCTCACCGGCGCCGGCATGGGCTTCATCATCACCGTCCTGGTGATCTCCCTGATCCTCGCCGGCTACAACGGCTGGCAGATCAACAAGATCATCAACCAGAAGGACAACTGGTAAACCATGGTCCGAGTCGACGCCTGGGTCTGGGCCGTCCGGCTCACCAAGACCCGCGCGCAGGCCGCGGCCGCATGCCGCGCCGGGCATGTGAAAATCAACGGCGAATCGGTCAAACCCGCCCAGCACGTGGCCGTGGGAGACCAGGTGCGGGTGTGGGTCAACCACCGAGAACGCATCGTCGAGGTCACGGAGCTGCTGCACAAGCGGGTGGGGGCGCCGGTGGCGCAGAAGGCCTATATCGACCACTCGCCGCCACCGCCGCCCAAGGAGATCATCGCTTCCATGCCGCGGCGTGACCCCGGGGCCGGGCGCCCAACTAAGAAGGAGCGCCGCGAGCTGGATAAGTTCATGCGCAACCAGCGGCGCCGCTGAATGTAGCTGCGCTGAGGCGAGCCGCGGCGCTCAAGCTAGCGGGGATCACCGCTGGGCGTAGACGCCCAGTGGCAACAACTGGGCGGAATCAGCGCGCTCAGTCGCGCGCAGCGGGGGAGTAGACCTGCTGGCCGAGCTGCTGCCAACGGTTGCCGAGGCGCCCCGGCCGGGTCTCGATATTCTCCCCGATGTGCACGGTCCGGCGGATATGGTCACGGCCGTAGGTGAACAACAGCAGGTCGTCGATGAGGCGCACCTGCCCGGGCTCGAAGGGATAAGCCATCGCCTCGTTGAGCGCGGCGATGCGATCCGAGTCCAGCAGCTCCTTGAGCTCCGCGACGGTGGTGATGCCGTGGGCGGCCAGCATCGCGATCGCCCAGCCGTAATAATCCGCCCGCGAGGTGGGGTAAGAGCTACCCAGCAGGCGGGTGAGCAGGCCCGGCAGCGAGCGGGTATCGAGCTCGGTGGCGTCCTGCTCCTGCGTGCGGGCGTCGACGATGCGGGCGATCTTGTCGAACTGCTCGTCGGCGAGCTCGATGAGCCCGGCGGCGAGCGTGAAAGCCCGGTCCACCTCCGGGTTGCCGGACATCTCCGGGTTCTTATAGCGCATATCGTGCTCGAACTCGGCCCACGCGTGCTGCAGCACGGTGCGCAGCTGCACCTCCACGCGCCGGCCGAGTTGCTCTGAGTAGCCGATTACGTGGTGGGAGGCGTAACCGAAGCGCCCGCTCTTAGCGGTTTCGGCGGCCTTATCGACCACGGTGTCGATGGCGAAGATGGTGCTCACCGCCGCGAGCAGCTGCTCGATCTCGCCGGAGTGGAAGGTGGTCACCCGGATGCCGACGATGTCGTGGGCGCTCGCGAAGTCCTGATATTCCGGGTAGTTGGGGTTCTTCAGCTTCGCGACGAAGCTGGAGCGGTCCTTCAACCTCACCGAGACCTGGTCGAAGCTGATGCCCGCGTCGTCGAGCGCGGCGGCGACGAGCTCTTTCGTTTCGCGCTCGGCGGCTGGGTGCTGGTCGAGCCAGGCGTCGTAGTCCTTCAGCGCCTGGGTGATGGTGCTGGCGGTTGGCGAGGTGGAGCTTCCCATGACCCAGAGTCTAAGCCACCGCGTGCAGGTCCCGGGAGAGCGGTTTCTAGAGGAAGTCGAAAGTCACGCAGAAGCCAGTGCGCAGGTCGAAAGGGCCGTGCCAGTCTTGGCGCTCGATAGCCAACGGCAGCGGGCAGACCTGCACCCGCTCGCCGGAAACGTAGAACGCCGCCACCCCGTCCAAGACCCTTTCCATCCGCTCCGCAAGCCCCTGAGCCAGCCTCGGGTGGGTCAGCATCGCGGTAGGCGGCGGGGCGCCCGCGGAACCGGTGAGCTCCACCCAGCCATAATCCCGGGAATCGAGGCGGTGGACACGGTAGGCCTCGCCGGCTTCGCCCACCACCTCGCTGATGCTGTCTGCGGTCTCACCCCACAGCTGCAGGAGCGTGTGATAATCCTTCTCCGAGAACTCCGGGAGCTCCGCGGTGAAGCCGGACCCCACGGGCACCCGCACCGGGCGGCTATAGCAGGCCTCCGGCAGGCGGGTTAGCCGAGCCACCCCGGGCAGGCTGTTGCTCGCAGGGCCCGTCGACCCCGCCGTGCACTGCGTGGCCACCTCCGTGGCAGCCGCGATCGTGGTCCTGGTTCCGTGCGTTGTCACTGTGCTCGTCATGACAGTGTTAGACAACGCGGGAGCCCATTTGGTTCCCGGAAACGGCGGAAAACCCAAAAAATTCTTTCGGGAGCCACCCACCGCGCCGGGGAGCTAGCCCTCCACACCCAGCTTCTGAAGCAGCTCCTCGAAGGTCCAGATCGCCAGCTCCTGGCCCTGTTCCTGCAGCTCCCGCGCGCGCTTCTCCTTGCTGGTCACCGTCGCCCACTCGCCGACGATCAGCAGCGTGGTCTTCTTCGTCACGTTCTTCGCGACGATGGCGCCGGCATCGGCCAGCATGTCCCAGACCTCACCCTTGGAGTAGGGCTCCACGTCCCCGGTGATAACGACCGTCTCGCCGAACACGGGGCCGTCCACGTCCGCCTCCGTGTTCTGCTCCGGCACCTTGTCTGGCGTGGCCACCCGGTCCCAGGGTGCTCGCCGGTTGCCGCCCTTCCCACCGCTCTTCTTCTCTGTCTTCTTTGTCGACGACGACGCCGGCGCGGCCGCTGGTGCTGCGGAGTTCTCCGCCGCTGGGGCGTCCGACTCGAAAGAGGCCGTCCAGTCTGTTGCCTCGATGGTCGCGACGTCGACGTCGCGACCGGCCTGCAGGCGGGAAAGTTGCTCGTCGATCTCGGTCAGCATCTCTGCCTCGCCGGGGAAGAATTGCACGGTGGCGGGGTTCAGGCGTGCCTCGTCGAAGCTCCGGATGAAGCCGTTGGTGCTGGCCTCAGCAAGCAAAAAGTGCAACCACCCCGGCGAGCTGGCCGTCGGCGCCGAGATGCGCCAACCCAGCAGTTGCTCCGGTGCGATGGCGAGATCGGGGGAGAGGGAGCGGGCGAGCAGCGAACGGTGGACCTGAATGCCGTCGCTGGTGATGGTGATCGAGGAGTCCGTCATGGCTTCGACGCTACCCGATGGAGCTAGGCACAGGACACGCGAGCGACTAGGCTTCTAAAGCTATGAAGATCTCAGCAGTTTCCAGCTCTGGACGGCGCGCCCTCGCGGTGTGCCTGGCCGCAGGGCTCGTCCTGTCCGCTTGCTCGAAGGAAGAGGAAGCGTCGAAGGATGAGAAGTCCACCTCGACCACCACCTCGCAGGCCGACGCGAAGAAGTCCGAGGACAAGGACAAGGACAAGAAGAAGGCCGAAGAAAAGAAGGCTGAGGAAAAGAAGGCCGCCGAAAAGAAGAAGGCGGAGGAAGAGAAGAAGGCGGAAGCCGAGAAGAAGCAGGCAGAGGCCAAGAAGGCAGAGGCCGCCAAGCAGGCCCAGCAGGAGCAGCCCAAGGAGCAGGGCGGCGCCCCGGCCCAGGGCAACGCGGGGAACGACGAGAAGGAGATCCGCGACCTCGTCATGGGCATGAACGCCCACGTCAATAACCCGCACGCCTATATGAACTACCGCCGTGACAACGCCTGCCAGCGCGTCCGCAACGAGGTCGGCGACGGCGCCTTCGACGAGGCAGCGAACAACCTCGCCGGGACCGGCCTGAACCTGATCCCGCGCATCGACAGCATCAACAGCGTGCAGGTCAACGGCAACACCGCGCGCGTCGAGACCACCGCAAGCGCACAGGGCCAGGCCCAGCCGGCGCCGATTGACTTGGTTAAGGAAGGCGGGCGCTGGAAGTTTTGCGGCTAGCTAGCATCGCACGCAAGGCGCAGCCGGTCTCGGCGGTATTCCTCTTCGCGATGCTGGCCTACGGCGTTGTCGGTGTGCTGTGGGGGCTGTGGCACCCGACTGTCGACGTCGAGGTGACCGCCAACGGTGCGCTCGACCCTGTGCCCGGCACCGAGGACGCCAGCTTCGTGGGCTTTGCGTGCTTCGTCATCGTCACCGGCCTGCTGGCCTTCGCCGTTGCCGGCTGGTCTTTCCTCACCAAACCACGCGGACCGGCCATGATGATCTGGACCACGCTCGTGGTGTTCTCCGGCACCTGGTGGGCCTTTGCGATCGGGGCGCGGATCACCAGCTGGATGAATAGCCCGCCCGAGGAGCACCCCGCCCCGGGGGATGTGATCCACTTGGCCAGCGCCGACATCTCGCTGACCGCGCTGCTGCTGCCGATGACCATCGCGCTGGTCTTCTACTGGTGCGCGTCTGTGATGAGCGACAGCGAGACCTTCAGCGATAGTGCGGCTTCGGCCGAGAACTAGCCGCCGAGCTCCTCTTTGACCTGCGCAAATACCGCATCGAGCTCTGCGGGGCGCGCGAATTCCGCGGGCATGGCCACGTTCGCCTGGGCGTAGGCCTGCCGCGCCAGGTCAGTTTCCCCCATCGCCAGCTGGGCGCGAGCCTCCGCCAGCAGCGCGAAGGCCTCTTTGACCGGGTGCCCCAACTGCTCGAAGGCGCTGGTCGCCCGGCACGCGAAGTCCACGGCCGCCCCGCCCTCGGCGAACTGGGCCATCGTGAGCAGCCACTCGGCGACGTGCCACTCCTTGCCCTCCTCCTGGCTGGCCTCGATCAGCTCCCAGGAGCGGCGGAGGTAAGCGGTCGCGGCGTCCTCGTCGAGGTAGGCCAGGGTCTGGAAGACCTCGGCGGCATCCAGCAGCCGTCCGGATGCCTTCAACAACTCCGCCCGGCGGTGCTGGAGATCGAAGACCTCTTCGGCCAGCCCCAGGCGCAGGCCAGCGAAGGTGGCGATCGCGTAGCAGGAGGCGGTGCGCTGGTCATTGGGGGTCATCTCCGACCAGTGGATCACCGACCGCGCGGTGTCCCAGGCCTCCTCGAAGAGGTTGTTTTCGAAGGCGGACTGGGCGATGACCTCCTGCAAATCCAGCAGGATGGGGCCGACGGGGACGCCGTCGACCCAGGTGACCATGTCGTGGGAGAGCTGCCAGGCCTCTCCCGCGCGGTCCTGGGAGAAGTACACTCGGGCGGTGAGCTCCGCGTGACGCATCGCGATAACCGGGGCGTCCATGATGCGGGCCAGCTCCACGCAGCGTGCCCAGTGCTCAGCCACGCCCGCCTCATCGCTTTCCAGCAGGGCGAAGTGCCCCAGCATGTCGTGGGCGTCGAAGCGGGAAACCGAGGTGGTGCCTGGGCTGCTCAGCACCTCGCTGGCCAGGGCATAGGCCTGCTGCTTGCGGCCGGAGAACCAGTGCCGCTGGGCGTACCAGAGCAAGCGGTCAGCCTCGGTGGGGTAGGCGGTGCCGAAGCGGCGCACCAGCCCAGCGAAAACCTCTGCCAGCTGCTCGCTGACATTCACGGCGACCGAGTATGCCGTCGTGGCGGCGGTGGCGAGCTTCACCGCATCGGGGCGGTCAATGCTTTCACCACGAATGGTTGGCTCCTCGCCAACGGTGGGGGAATCCGGGGTGGGGCGCCAGGCATGAAAATCCTCGAGTAAAGCGCGCAGGCGGTCCTCGGGCTCACCGAGCGGGTACACGGAGGGTTCGTCCTGGTTGAGCGCATGGAATGCCAGGTGAGCCTTGCCGACGAGCTTCAAGGCATGGTCCCCGCGGCTATCCGCCCAGGCGTTGAGTTCACTGAGCGCGGCGATGGCCTCGTCGGTCATGCCCATCACATCCGCGGCGCCGGCGCGCAGGAAGTAGAACTCACCGACGAGCTCGGGGCTGACGTCCTCGGCGGTGGCGAGCCAGTGGAAGCGGGCGAATTCACTCATCTGCCGCCAGGCGGTGCGCCCCTGAGCAACATCGTGGGCGCTATCGGCCAACAATGCGTTCAAAGTCAGTGGCATGCCCCATGAACCTCCGTCAAACCTGGCTTGATTAGAATAAGGATCACCCTAGCAACCCACCATTTTTAGCCCCTTTAAGGGAGAGGATCTGGCATGCTCCAGCGCATTGATCTTCGAGGCACCACACCCACCACCGCGCAACTTCGGCGGGCGCTGCCCCGCGGCGGCACGGATATTGATGCGGTGCTGCCGACCGTTTCGCCCGTCGTTGAGGACGTCAAGGCCCACGGCGTGGCGGCGGCGAATAAGTACTCCCAGAAGTTCGACGGCTGCGTCCCGGCGAGCCTCCGGGTGCCGGCCGAGGTCATCGAGCAGAGCCTGGAAACCCTGGAGCCGAGGGTGCTGGACGCGCTCAAGGAGGCGATCCGCCGCGTGCGGGCCTTCCACGAGGCGCAGCGGCCGGAGGACCAGGACGTCGAGATCGCCGAAGGTGGTGTGGTCTCCGAGCGATGGATCCCCGTCGAGCGCGTGGGTCTGTATGTACCGGGTGGCAAGGCCGTGTACCCGTCCAGCGTGATCATGAACGCCGTTCCCGCCCAGGCCGCGGGCGTGGGCAGCCTCGTGGTGGCCTCTCCGCCGCAGGCGGATAATGGCGGCTGGCCGCACCCGACGATCCTCGCGGCCTGCAAGCTGCTGGGCGTGGACGAGGTCTGGGCCGTGGGTGGCGCGCAGGCCATCGCGCTGCTGGCCTACGGCGACGAGGACCTGGAGCCGGTGGACATGGTCACCGGCCCGGGCAATATCTTCGTCACCGCCGCCAAGCGCCTGTGCCGCTCCGTCGTCGGCATCGACGCGGAGGCCGGCCCCACCGAGATCGCTGTCCTGGCCGACGAGTCCGCCGACCCAGTGCAGGTGGCTTATGACCTGATCAGCCAGGCCGAACACGACCCGATGGCGGCCTCCGTGCTGATCACGAACTCCGAGCAGCTCGCCGACGCGGTCGACCGCGAGATCGCCGAGCGCTACCAGGTGACCCACAACTCCGAGCGCGTCGCCGAGGCCCTGCAGGGCCAGCAGAGCGGCATCGTGCTCGTCGGCGACGAGGAGGAGGCCATCCGCGTGGCCAACGCCTACGCCGCCGAGCACCTGGAGATCCACACGAAGGACGACACCGGCACCGCGAAGAAAATCATCAACGCCGGCGCGATCTTCATCGGGCCCTACAGCCCGGTGCCGCTGGGCGACTACGCCGCGGGCAGCAACCACGTCCTGCCGACCAGTGGCAGCGCCCGGCACTCCTCGGGCCTGTCCACCCACACTTTCCTCAAGTCCGTGCACGTCGTGAACTACAACGAGCAGGCCCTGCAGGAGGTCTCCGAGACTGTGATCGCCCTCGCAGATGCCGAGCGACTCCCCGCCCACGGGGAAGCGATCAAGGCCCGCACCAACCCAGATTGGACCAACCGTGGTTAATCTCCCGATCCGTGAAGAATTCCAGGGCAAGTCCGCCTATGGCGCGCCCCAGCTGACCGTCAAGAACCAGCTGAACACGAACGAAAACCCTTACCCGCCGAGCGAGGCCATCGTCGAGGACCTCGTCGCCGAGGTCCGCGCGCTCGGTGCTGGGTTGAACCGCTACCCGGAACGCGACGCCGTCGAGCTGCGCGAGGACCTCGCCGAATACATCACCGCCCAGACGGGCGTGGCGGTCACCAAGGACAATCTGTGGGCGGCCAACGGCTCCAACGAGATCCTGCAGCAGCTCCTCCAGGTCTTCGGCGGGCCGGGCCGCAGCGTTCTGGGCTTCGTCCCCAGCTACTCCATGCACCCCATCCTCGCGGCGGGCACCCAGACCGAGTTCATCGCCATCGACCGCGACCCCGCCCAGGGCTTTGCGATCGACGTCGACAAGGCTGTGGCAGCCATCGAGCAGCACCAGCCGAACATCGTCTTCGTCACGACCCCGAATAACCCGACCGGCGGAATCACCCCGCTGGCGGACATCCGCCGCATCCTCGACGCCGCGCCGGGGATCGTCATCATCGACGAGGCCTACGCCGAGTTCTCCGACGAGCCGAGCGCCTGCACCCTGCTGGCGGATTATCCGGCCAAGCTCGTGGTCTCCCGCACGATGAGCAAGGCCTTCGACTTCGCGGGTGGCCGCCTGGGGTACTTCGTGGCCGACCCGGCGTTCATCGAGGCTGTCATGCTGGTGCGCCTGCCGTACCACCTCTCGACGCTGAGCCAGGCCGCCGCCCGCGTTGCGCTGCACCACCGGGAGGACACGCTGGCCACCGTCGCTACCCTCAGCGAGCAGCGCGACCGGGTGGCCGCCGAGTTGAAGGAGCTCGGCTACGAGGTCGTCGACTCCCACTCCAACTTCATCTTCTTCGGCGGACTGCAGGACAGTCATCGCACGTGGGAGGCATTCTTGGACCAGGACGTCCTCATCCGCGACGTCGGCATCCCAGGCTGGCTGCGCGTGACGATCGGCCTGCCGGAAGAAAACGACGCCTTCCTGGCCGCAGCGGCCGCAGTGAAAGGAAAGAACTAGCTATGAGCAACACCTTCGAGGACCGGATTGGACGCGCCCAGCGTAAGACCAGCGAGTCCGACATCGAGGTGAGCATCAACCTGGACGGCAGTGGCAAGACCGATATCTCCACCGGACTGCCCTTCTTCGACCACATGCTCACCGCTCTCGGGGCGCACGGCTCCTTCGATCTCGAGGTCAAGGCGGTCGGCGACGTCGAGATCGACGCCCACCACACTGTCGAGGACACCGGGATCGTTCTGGGCCAGGCCCTGGGCGAGGCGCTCGGGAACAAGGCCGGCATCCGACGCTTCGGCGACGCATTCATCCCGATGGACGAGTGCCTGGCTCATGCGGCCGTCGACGTTTCGGGCCGCCCGTACTACGTCGGCACCGGCGAGCCAGATGCCATGGTGCACACGGTCATCGGCGGCCACTACGCCACCGTGATCAACCAGCACTTCTTCGAAACCCTGGCCCTCAATGCCCGGATCGCCCTGCACGTGCGTTGCCTGTATGGCCGCGATCCGCACCACATCACCGAGGCGGAGTACAAGGCCGTGGCCCGCGCGCTGCGCGCTGCCGTGGAGCGCGACGAGCGCGTGACGGGCATCCCGTCCACAAAGGGCGCCTTGTAGGATTGAGGCCGCACGCGCCCAAGCCGTGTGGCCTGGGCGGGTGAGATGCCCGTCGCCGATATAGACCAGCAGATTTTCAACCCCGTGCGCACCACGTACGGAGGAAGGAAGGATGACCTTGCCTATTCGCCCGAAGGCACTCCCGGCGGCAGAGCTCGCCAAGATCGAATCCGTGTGGCAGGCCCCGGGGCTTACAGCCACGTTGATTTCAGTGTTCTGTGCCTTCGGCGGGTGGGCGATCCTCCTGCCGGTGATCCCGCTGGCCATCATCGAGGCCGGGGGATCCGAGACGATGGCCGGTGCCAGTACCGGCATCTTCATGGGGGCCACCGTGGCCACCCAGTACTTCACCCCACGCATCCTGCGGAAAGTCGGTTATTTCCCCGTCATGGCCACGGCCGGCTTATTGCTTGGCCTTCCCGCGCTGCTGCACATCGGTTCGATGTCCAATGAAGCAGTAATCGCCGTGGCCATCATCCGCGGCATCGGCTTCGGTGCCGTCACGGTGACGGAGGCCGCGCTGATCGCGGACCTTGTTCCGTTGCACCTGCTTGGCCGCTCCAGCGGCATCTTTGGAGTCTTCGTGGGTAGCGGTCAGCTCATCGGATTCCCGCTGGGCATGTGGGTTTATGACAACTACGGCTCCGCGGTCTACGTACTTGCCGCCGTCTACGCCGTGATCGGGGCGGCCGCCGCGCTGGGGCTGCCGGTGGAATCCAAGGAGGTCACCGAGGCGACCCACGAAACCACCGAGGTTGAAAAACCCGCCGCTCCACGGGTCGCCACGTGGAAGCTGGCGACCGTCCCCGGTCTGCTCATCGGTGTTGCCGCCGTGGGCTTTGCGGCGTTCAGTAACTTCTTGGCACCCGCCGCCGCCACGATCGACCCCGCTATCGCCGCCACGGTCGCTGGTCTCACCCTGGCGGTATTGGGAGCGGCACAGACGCTCGCGCGCGCGTTCTCTGGCTGGTGGTCCGACCGCATGGGACAGCCGGGCAGCCTGGCCGTGGCCTCTCTCATCTTCGCCTTCGCCGGCGTGCTGGGCGCGGCTGTGACCATCAACATGGAGCCCACCGGCCGCCTGCTGGTGGCGTGCGCCCTGCTGACCGCCGCGATCTTCGGCACCGGTTTCGGCCTGGCGCAGTCCGAGGCTCTGCTGCTGCTCTTCTACCGCCTGCCGCGCGACCGCTCCGCCGAGGCCTCCGCCCTGTGGAACATGTCCTTCGACTCCGGCACCGGAGTCGGTTCGATCTTGCTGGGCATCGTGGCCTCCAGCTTCGCCTTCCAGGGCGCCTTCATTGGCGCCGGTATCGTCATTCTCGTCGGCCTGTTCCTTGTCATCCTGGACCGCTTCATGGGTCAGCACCGCGTCGTGGACACCGGAAACGTCCGTACCCGTCTGCGCCGCGTGACCAACCGGGTGCGCGTTCGTCGCCGGTAGGCACCCGGGTACAATACGGGGCTATGGAAACACAGTCCACAGATGCGAATTCCAGCACAGCCACCCCTGCTGAAAAGGGAACCCCTACGGCCACCGGAGGGCGGCGGCCCAGCGTCGCACTGTTGGACTACGGCAGCGGCAATATCCGCTCCGCACAGCGAGCCATCGAGCGGGCTGGAGCGGAGGTCACCGTCACCAACCACCCGAAGACCGTGCTGAACGCCGATGGCCTCCTCGTACCCGGTGTGGGGGCGTTCGCCAGCTGTATGACCGGGCTGCGCAAGGTGCAGGGGGCCCGGCTCATCGGGGAGCGGCTCGCCGGCGGCCGCCCGGTGCTCGGCATCTGCGTGGGTATGCAGATCCTCTTCGAGCACGGCGTGGAGTTCGCCGACGGCGCCCACGGCAGCTCGGAGATCGAGGGCGCGGGGGAGTGGCCCGGCACCGTCCGCCGCCTCGACGCTAAGATCCTGCCGCACATGGGCTGGAACACCGTGGACGTCGACCCCGCGGGCAGCCAGATGTTCGACGGCCTCCCGGCCGACGAGCGCTTTTACTTCGTCCACTCCTACGGGGTCCAGGAGTGGGAGCTGCACACCGACGGCAGGACCCGCGCGCCCCTTGTCCACTGGGCCCAGCACGAGGACTGCCGCTTCGTCGCAGCCGTGGAAAACGGCCCGCTGTGGGCCACCCAGTTCCACCCGGAGAAGTCCGGTGACGCGGGTGCGCACCTGCTGCGCAACTGGGTCAAGACCCTTTAGTTGCACGGTCCCGGCACTGCGTCGGCAGGCCGGGGCTACACTGATCCTTTAATAGCTAAATCGACCCCGTGGCGAGAAAGTGAAAAACATGTCCCACAACAACACCACCGCTTTGACTCTCCTTCCCGCCGTCGACGTCTCCGAGGGCCAGGCCGTCCGCCTCGTCCAGGGCGAGGCCGGCACGGAGACCAGCTACGGCGCGCCGATCGAGGCCGCCATGGCCTGGCAGAACGCCGGGGCCGAGTGGATTCACCTCGTCGACCTCGATGCCGCCTTCGGCCGGGGCAGCAACTTCGAGATCATCCGCGAGGTCACCCAGGCGATGGACCTGAAGGTCGAGCTCTCCGGCGGCATCCGCGACGACGCCTCCCTCGAGCGCGCCCTGTCCACCGGCTGCGAGCGGGTGAACATCGGCACTGCCGCGTTGGAAAACCCGGAGTGGTGCAAGAAGATCATCCAGGAGCACGGGGATAAGGTCGCCATCGGCCTGGATACCCGTGAGGTCGACGGCGAGTGGCGCCTGCGCGGCCGTGGCTGGACCAGCGATGGCGGCAACCTGTGGGAGGTCCTCGAGCGCCTCGACGCCGAGGGCGTGTCCCGCCTTGTCGTCACCGACGTCTCCCGCGACGGCATGCTCAACGGCCCGAACGTCGAGCTGCTGCGCGAGGTTTCCGCAGCGACGTCCGCGCCGGTCGTCGCGTCGGGTGGCATCTCCAGCCTGGACGACATTCGAGCACTCGCCGCCGTCGTCGACGAGGGCGTGGACTCCGCGATCGTCGGTAAGGCCCTGTATGCAGGCAAGTTCACGCTCGAGGAGGCGCTGCGGGTCGCCCGCGGTCAGGAGGACTGATGACAGAATCTCTCGACACCCGCGCGCTGCTGGCCATCGCCGAAGCCGCGGTCGACGAAGCGGAGGCCACCTTCACGGCCGCCGTCGGTGCGGATCCCGAGGTCATCAAGAGCCCCGGCGACTTCGCCACCGAGGCTGACCTCAAGGTGGAGCGGCAGCTGCGCAACCTGCTGAGCCAGTACACCGGCTTCCCGGTTCACGGCGAGGAGTATGGCACCGTCATGCCGGGCGAGCTGCCGGGCGAAGCGCCGGAATACAATCCCGGTGACAAGAGCGCGGACGCCCTCGACGGCCCGCGTCGGCGTCGTCGGGAACTCATCGACGAGGAGCCGGAGACCTTCTGGGTCGTCGATCCGATCGACGGCACCGCGAACTACGCGGTGGGAAACCCGTTCTGCTGCATCCTGGTGTCCCTGATCCACCAGGGCGAGACGCTGCTGTCGGTGACCGAGATGCCGCTGCTGGGCCGGCGCATCACCGCGCACAAGGGCCACGGGCTGTTCGTGGACGGCAACCCCGCCCGGCCGATGCCGCCCTCGGACGCGGGCGTGACACAGATCAGCTTCGGGTCGATCCTGTCCCAGCGCCGCGGCAACTTGCCGATTTCCTACCGCCAGGACATGCTCAACGAGATCGGCAAGTCCTATCCGCGCATGCGCGTCACCGGCTCGGTGGGTATCGACCTTGCCTTCACAGCCGCTGGTGTTTTCGGGGGCACGGTGACCTTCAGCCCGAACTTGTGGGACAACGCCGCGGGCATCCTGGCCGTGGAGGCCAACGGTGGTGTGGCGACCGACTTCGCGGGCAACCCGTGGCGGCCAGGTGTCTCCGGCCTGGTGGCCGGGGAACCGGACGTGCACGCCACCCTGCTGGAACACATTCAAAACGTGCCGATCGGCACCGCTGCGCGCACCGCGCAGGAGATCATGGACCGAGGTGGAATTCAATGAGCGTCAGTGTGCGCGTCATTCCGTGCCTGGACGTGGCGAACGGCCGCGTCGTCAAGGGCGTGAACTTTAAGAACCTGCGCGACGCCGGCGACCCGGTGGAGCTCGCGAAGCGCTACGACGAAGAGGGCGCCGACGAGCTCACCTTCCTGGACGTCTCCGCGTCCAAGGAGGGCCGCGGCACGATGCTGGACGTCGTCCGCCGCACCGCGGACCAGATCTTCATCCCGCTCACCGTCGGCGGCGGGGTTCGTTCCGTCGAGGACGCCGATGCCCTGCTGCGTGCGGGCGCCGATAAGGTCTCCGTGAATTCCTCTGCGGTGGCGAACCCGGAGCTGCTGCGCGAGCTGTCCACCCGCTTCGGCGCCCAGTGCGTCGTGCTCTCCGTGGATGCCCGCCGCTGCGATGATCAGCCCTCCAGCTACGAGGTCACCACGCACGGCGGTACCAAGTCCGCCGGCCTGGATGCCGTGGCCTGGGCCAAGAAGGGCGAGGAGCTGGGCGTGGGGGAGATCCTGCTCAACTCCATGGACGCCGACGGCACCAAGGATGGCTTCGACACCGAGATGCTCGCCGCGGTACGCGAGGTCGTGTCCATCCCGGTCATCGCCTCCGGTGGCGCGGGTGCAGCCAGCCACTTCCCGCCGGCCGTTGCGTCTGGTGCGAACGCGGTTCTGGCAGCCAGCATCTTCCACTTCGGCGAGGTCAGCATCCGCGAAGTCAAGGACGCTCTCGCGGAGGACTACGAGGTGCGCCGTTGAGTTCTGCAGCCCTCGACCCCGCCATCGCCGGGCGCCTGAAGCGCAACGCTGACGGGCTCGTCGCCGCCGTCGTCCAGGACGCGACCACCGGGGACGTCCTGATGCAGGCGTGGATGAACGACGAGGCCCTCGCGCTGACCCTGGCTACCCGCAAGGGCACCTACTGGTCCCGGTCCCGGCAGCAGCTGTGGGTCAAGGGGGAGACCAGTGGGCACACGCAGGAGGTCGTGGAGGCACGGCTCGACTGCGATGGCGACACGGTGCTGCTGAAGGTTAATCAGACCGGTGCGGCGTGCCACACCGGAACCACCACCTGCTTCGATTCGGATAGGTTGCTCTAGAACATGGCTCCAGCGCAGAGGAATTTCCAGCAGATTACGACCCGTGAGGAATTCCGTGCCTTGGCGGCGGAACACCGCGTGGTTCCGGTGGTGTACAAGGTGCTGGCCGATGGGCTGTCCACCCTGAACACCTATCGCGTCCTCGCGGAAGACCGGCCGGGCACGTTCCTCTTCGAGTCGGCTCCGAGCGGCAAGTCCTGGAGCCGCTGGTCCATCATCGGAACCGGGGCGCGTGCTGCCTTGGTAGCCAAGGGCAAGGACGCCCGCTGGATCGGCCAGGCCCCGGAGGATCTGCCGGCTGCTGAGGACCCGCTCGCGGCGATCAGCGCCACTCTCGAGGCCCTGCACACTGCCCCCATGCCAGGCCTGCCGCCGCTGACCAGTGGCCTGGTCGGCTACCTGGGCTACGACATGGTGCGTTATATCGAGCAGCTACCGGATACGTGCGAGGACGACCTGGACGTCCCTGACCTGGTTCAGATGCTCGTCGACACCCTGGCGGTCGTGGACCACCACGAGGGCAGCATCTGGCTCATCGCCAACGCCGTGAATTGGAATAACTCACCCGAGCGCGTGGATGCGGCCTACGACGACGCCGTGGCCCGCATCGAGGACATGCTCGGCAAGCTCTCCGGCGCGACCGCGGGTGGAGTGCATACTTACGACGCCACCGCCGAGCCACAGGTCCGCCGCCAGCAGGCCTCCGAGGTGTACCAGGAACGCGTGCTGCAGTGCCAGGAGCACATCCGGGCAGGGGATGCGTTCCAGATCGTGCTGAGCCAGCGTTTCGAGATCGACACCGATGTGCCTGCCTTGGACATCTACCGGATGCTGCGGCGCACCAACCCGAGCCCGTACATGTTCCTGATGAACATCCCGAACGAGGACTTCACGAAGATCGCGTTTCGGATCGTCGGTTCCTCGCCGGAATCTCTCGTCCGCGTGCAAGGCGGACACATCAGCACCCACCCGATCGCTGGCTCCCGGCCCCGCGGGGCCACCCCGGAGGAGGATCTGGCCAACGAGCGCGAGCTGCTGGCTGATGAGAAGGAGAACTCCGAGCACTTGATGCTCGTGGACCTGGGGCGCAACGACGTGGGCAAGATCTCGAAGCCCGGCTCGGTGGCGGTGAATGACTTCCGGCATATCGAGCGCTACAGCGCCATCATGCACCTGGTGTCCGGTGTGACGGGCGAGCTCGCGGAGGGTAAGACCGCCGTGGATGCTGCGGCCGCGACCTTCCCGGCTGGCACGCTGTCTGGCTCCCCGAAGCCATCCGCGATGAGCATCATCGACCGGCTCGAGGACACCCGCCGCGGTATCTACGGCGGCACGGTCGGCTACTTCGATTTTTCGGGTAACACCGACCAAGCGATCGCGATCCGATCGGGGCTCTACAAGGACGGCACCGTGTACGTGCAGGCCGGTGCGGGTATCGTTGCGGATTCCGACCCGGTGGCGGAAGACCGCGAGTGCCAGCACAAGGCCGCAGCCGTGCTGCGCGCCGTGGCAGCAGCGGAGACGCTGCGCACGCTCTAGGTTGCGACCGTCCAACGACGTTGACGAGAAGGTATGAAGGGCATGACGAAGACTGAGAAGCGCATTCGTGGGCTGGCCCAACTGCTGGTGATCCTGGCAGCGGCCGGCGTGTGGGGATTCGGCCGCATGAACTGGCTGACCGCGGAGGTCTTCGACGACAAGTCCGGCGAGTCCACTCACGAGCTCGTGGGTGCAGTGTGGGATCCGGCCGGCACGCCGCTGGCGCTGGCGATGATGGCCGCGCTGATCGCGACGATGGCGGTCCCACCGGTGGTCCGCCGCATCATCGGCGTGCTCATCGCACTGCTGTCCGCTGGCGCGAGCTTCCGAGCCGTGCAGCTCGTTGGGGCGGAGCCGGATCTCTATCGCGCCCAGCAGCTGCTGCGCTCTGGCGTGGCCACGCAGAATTCCAGCAACCCCGAGCAGATCTCCGCCTGGGCTCAGGTGCTGTCCGCGGAAGTGCACAATCTGCCGGTACTGCTCACCGTCATCGTCGCGATTCTCGGCGTGTGTGGCGGGGTGATCCTCGCGATGAAGCCTGGGGGCTCGGACACCGGTTATAGCCGCTATGAGACCCCAGAGCGTCGCCGCGAGGGAGCCAAGCAGGACCTGACGGAGAACCCGGATTCCGGCCGCGTGCTGTGGGATGCCCTCGACGCAGGAGTGGACCCGACAGACGAGGAACGGACGTAGCCTGCGTTGACCGTGGTGGCAGGATTTCGTGCCAGCGTGGCGCGTAGATAATGTTGTGACCATCGACACAGCGATCGTGGAAGGGTAGGCCGACATGGCAACAGTGTTGGATGAGATCATCGCCGGAGTTCTTGAGGACCAGGCTCGCCGCGAAGCGGAGGTGCCGCTGGCGGAGATCAAGGCTCGTGCACTGGACGCCCCGCCCGCGCTCGACGCCCTGGCAGCTCTCTCTGGCCCGGATGTCAGCGTTATCGCCGAGGTCAAGCGCTCCAGCCCCTCCAAGGGCACCTTGGCCGCGATCCCAGAGCCGGAGGTGCTGGCCAAGGCCTATGCCAAGAATGGTGCTGCAGTCATCAGCTGCCTGACCGAGGAGCGCCGCTTCAACGGCTCCCTGGCCGACTTCGACGCCGTGCGCGCAAACGTGGACATCCCGCTGCTGCGCAAGGACTTCATCGTCAACCCGTACCAGATCTACGAGGCCCGGGCCCACGGCGCGGACGTCATCCTCCTCATCGTCGCAGCCCTCGAGCAGGAGCGGCTGACCGGACTCCTGGAGTGCACCGAGTCCCTGGGGATGACCGCCCTCGTCGAGGTTCACACGGAGGACGAGGTCGAGCGCGCGGTCGCCGCCGGAGCCAAGGTCATCGGCGTCAACGCCCGTAACCTCAAGACCCTCGAAGTCGATATGTCCGTCTTCGGGCGGATCGCCCCGCTGATCCCGGATCACATCGTGAAGATCGCGGAATCCGGTGTGCGCGATAAGCACGACCTGATCGAGTACGCCCGCCACGGTGCGAACGCCGTCCTCGTGGGCGAGGGGCTCGTGACCGCCGACGACCCGGGCGCGGCCGCCAAGTCCCTCGTGGTGGCAGGCCAGCACCCGGCGTGCCCGACCGGCTCCAAGCAAGACGCATAACCCCAGCCAGGTAAGTTGGAACTCGTGAGTAATAACCAGAAAAGCCCAGCACAAGCACTTCCCACCGCCGGTGAAGTGATCGGCACCGCGACCCACCATGAGCCCGATAACCTCGGGCAATGGGGCGACTTCGGTGGCCGTTATATCCCGGAGGCCCTCATGGCCGTGATTGATGAGATCACCGACGCCTGGGGTAAGGCGAAGACCGACCCGGAGTACCTGGACACTCTCGACGACCTGCACCGCAACTACTCGGGCCGCCCGTCCCCGCTGTACTACGCGGAGCGTTTCTCCGAGCACGTGGGCGCGGAGGTGTGGCTCAAGCGCGAGGACCTGAACCACACGGGCTCCCACAAGATCAACAACGTGCTCGGCCAGGCCCTGCTGGCCAAGCGCATGGGCAAGACGCGCGTGATCGCTGAGACGGGCGCCGGGCAGCACGGCGTGGCCACCGCCACCGCCTGTGCCCTGCTCGGCCTGGAGTGCCGCATCTACATGGGCGCGGTGGATGCCCAGCGCCAGGCGATGAACGTCGCCCGCATGAAGCTGCTGGGCGCAGAAGTTGAGGAGATCGAACTCGGCTCCGCGACCCTGAAGGACGCGATCAACGAGGCCATGCGCTACTGGGTGGCCAACGCGGACGACACTTATTACTGCTTCGGCACCGCCGCAGGTCCGCACCCATTCCCGCAGATGGTGCGCGACCTGCAGCGCATCATCGGAACCGAGGCCCGCCAGCAGATTCTGGAGGGCGCTGGTCGCCTCCCGGACGCCGTCGTGGCCTGCGTGGGCGGTGGCTCGAACGCGATCGGCCTGTTCCACCCGTTCATCGAGGACGAGTCCGTCGCACTGGTCGGCGCCGAGGCCGCGGGCGACGGCATGGACACTGGCCGCCACGCCGCGCCCGTTAACCTGGGCCGCCAGGGCGTGTTCCAGGGCTCCTACTCCGACCTGATGGAGGACGAGGACGGCCAGATCATCCCCTCCCACTCCATTTCCGCCGGGCTCGATTACCCGGGCGTGGGGCCCGAGCACTCCGCATTGCACGCCGAGGGGCGCGCGGAGTACTTCGCCATCACCGATGCCGAGGCCATGGAGGCTTTCCGTCTGCTGACCCGCTTGGAGGGCATCCTGCCTGCCATCGAGTCTGCCCACGGTGTGGCCGCCGCCATCAAGTACGCCGAGCGCGAGGATAACCCGTTGATCATCGTCAACGTCTCCGGCCGCGGCGATAAGGACGTCGCGACCGCCGCGAAGTGGTTCGCGAAGGAGGGAAACTAAATGAGCCGCCTGGAGCAGATCTTTAAGGACGCCAAGTCCGAAGGGCGGGCGGCATTCGTCGCCTACTACCCGGCAGGTTTCCCGACGGTGGAGGAGTCCGTCGAGAACATCATCGAGCTGTCCAAGCACGCGGATCTCATCGAGGTAGGCATCCCGTTCACGGATCCGATGATGGACGGCCCGACTATCCAGCACGCCGCGGATATCGCGCTGGAGAATGGCTTCAAGGTCAAGGACACCATCGAGGTCGTCCGCCGGGCCACCGAGGCCGGCGCGAACTGCGTGGTTATGACCTACTGGAATCCGGTGCTGCAGTACGGCCCGGAGCGCTTCGCCGCCGAGTTCGCCGAGGCCGGTGGCCTGGGCAGCATCATCCCGGACCTGCTTCCGGAGATGGCCGGCCGCTGGAAGGCCGCCTGCGATGAGTACGACCTGGACCCGGTCTATCTCGCGGCCCAGTCCACTACCATGGAGCGGTTGGAGATGACCGCGAACGCCGGTGGCGGCTTCATCTACGCGGCTTCCCACATGGGTGTCACCGGCGCTCAGGACGAGGTCGATAAGGGCGCCCAGGAGCTCGTGGAGCGCTGCCGGAAGGTCACTGATCTGCCGGTGGCCGTGGGCCTGGGTGTTCGAGACGGCAAGCAGGCCGCGCAGATCGCGGCCTTCGCCGACGGCGTGATCGTGGGCTCCGCCCTGATCAACGCCACGGAGCAGGGCACCCTGGTGGAGGTCGCTGCAGACCTGGCCGCCGGCGTGCGCGCCAAGGCGTAGGGGAGCAGCCACGCATGATGGGTGCGACGGACACCATGCTGCTCGCCACGATTCCTTCGCCCCCGCAGGGCGTGTGGTACCTGGGCGGATTCCCGCTTCGTGCCTACGCCCTGTGCATCCTCACGGGCATCGTCGTGGCCTACTTTTGGTCGCGGAAGCGCTACGCCGATCGTGGCGGTGACCCGGAAGTCGTGGTTGACGCGCTGCTCGTCGCCGTGCCCGCGGGCATCATCGGCGGGCGCATCTACCACGTCATCACCGACCACGATAAGTACTTCGGGCCAGGGAAGAACCCCGTCGATGCGCTGAAGATCACAAACGGTGGTCTCGGCATCTGGGGCGCGGTGATCCTGGGTGGGGTGGCCGTGGCGCTGTTGTTTAAGTTCAAGCGCCTCCCACTGATGCCTTTCGCGGATGCCATCGCTCCCACCATCCTGCTGGCACAAGCCATCGGCCGGCTGGGCAACTGGTTCAACCAGGAGCTCTACGGCGGCCCCGCTGACGGCCCGCTGGCCCTGGAGATCTACCGCCGCGTCGACGAGTCCGGCTACCTCGCGCCCGTCACGGGGCGCTCCACCGGGGAGGTCATCGCCACCGTCCAGCCCACCTTCCTCTACGAGATGGTGTGGAACATCCTCATCGTCTGCCTGCTGGTCTACATCGACCGCACCCGCCGGCTGGGTGGCGGTAGGGTGTTCATGCTCTACGTGGCTGGCTACACCCTGGGTCGCTTCTTCATCGAGATGCTGCGCACTGATCCGGCCACGACGGTCTTCGGGGACGTCCGCATCAACGTGGTGGTGTCTGCCGTGGCTTTTGTGTCGGCCGCCATCCTGTTCTGGGCGACCCGGAACCGACGTCGGGAAACTCCCGAGTACGTCCGCGGTGGAGCGGATCTGACCACCGAGTCGGAGTAAAAACTCGCCCCAACTACCCCTTATGTAGCGGGGGTCGGCTGCTCCTGGCTATTCTGGGGAGCTGTGAGCAGAAGAACAAAAATCGTGTGTACGCTCGGCCCGGCTGTGGCCGATAAGGATTCGATTCGCGGGCTGATCGACGCGGGCATGAATGTCGCGCGCCTGAATTTCTCCCACGGGGAACATGCTGATCATCAGCAGAATTACCAGTGGGTCCGCGACGCCTCGGCGGAGACCGGCAAGCCGGTCGGCATCCTGGCCGACCTGCAGGGACCGAAGATCCGCCTGGGCCGTTTCGCCGAGGACAAGACCTATTGGGCGACCGGCGAGACCGTCCGCATCACCGTGGAGGACATCGACGGCACCCACGACCGCGTTTCCACCACCTACAAGGGCCTGGCTCGGGACGCGCAGCCGGGCGACCGCCTGCTCGTCGACGACGGCAAGGTCGCGCTGATCTGCAAGGCCGTCGAGGACGACGACGTGGTCTGCGAGGTCGTCGAGGGCGGCCCGGTGTCCAATAACAAGGGCGTGTCCCTGCCGGGGATGAACATCTCCGTCCCGGCGCTCAGCGAGAAGGACCGCGAGGACCTGCGCTTCGCACTGAAGATGGGCGTCGACTTCATTGCCCTGTCCTTCGTGCGCTCCCCGGCGGACGTTGAGCTTGTCCACGAGATCATGGACGAGGTCGGCCGCCGCGTGCCGGTTATCGCGAAGCTGGAGAAGCCGGAGGCCGTCGACGCGCTGGAGCCGATTATCCTGGCCTTCGACGCGATCATGGTTGCCCGCGGTGACCTGGGCGTGGAGGTGCCGCTGGAGGACGTCCCGCTGGTGCAGAAGCGCGCCATCCAGATCGCTCGCGAGAACGCCAAGCCGGTGATCGTGGCGACCCAGATGCTGGACTCCATGATCGAGAACTCCCGCCCGACCCGCGCGGAGGCCTCCGACGTGGCCAACGCCGTGTTGGACGGTGCGGATGCGGTCATGCTTTCCGGCGAGACCTCCGTGGGTAAGCACCCGATCGCGACGGTGGAGACGATGTCCCGCATCGTCGTTGCCGCCGAGGACGACGGCGAGGCCCCACCGCTGACGCACCGCCCACGTACCCGCCGCGGCGTGATCTCCTACGCGGCGAAGGACATCGGCGAGCGCCTCAACGCACGCGCCCTGGTGGCCTTCACCTCCTCGGGGGATACCGCCAAGCGCGTGGCACGCCTGCGCAGCTACCTGCCGCTGCTGGTGTTCACGCCTTCGCAGGATGTGCGCAACCAGCTTTCGCTGACCTGGGGCACCGAGACGCTGCTCACCAATGATGTCGACTCCACCGATGACATGATGCGGGTGGTGGACGAGTCCCTGCTCAGCAAGAAGAACTACAACTACGACGACCTCGTTGTGGTTACCGCGGGCTCCCCACCGGGGATCCCGGGCAACACCAACATGATCCAGGTGCACATGCTGGGTCAGGAGCGCCGCCGCTAGGCAAAGCGCGCGGGCGTGAAAGCGGCCGGGTTCCTCGCTGGTGAAGCGAGACCCGGCCCCTTTCGCTGTGCTGAGCGCGGGTGGCGCACAAAGTACGCTGCGGGCGCTGCAGCGGGTTTATCCCAGGCGGACTAGACCCCCAGGTAACCCAGCACTGCTGCTGCGGCGGCCTTGATGCCGGTGTGCACGGAGCCCTTCGCCGGGGCGAAATCGCTGGCGTGGTTCCCCGGCGCCGGCGTGGCGGCGTCCCACTGCTCGGTGGGGGTAACCCCGACCGTCCAGAACAGGTACGGGCAGCCGAAGTGGCGGGGGATCTCGGAGAAGTCCTCGGAGGCGGTCCACCGCTCGGAGTCCTGCGACTGGTCGCCGAAGACCTCGTCGAAATAGGGGCGGACCGTGCGGAAGAGCTCCGGGTCGTTATCGGTCAGCTCGCCGCGGGCGGAGTACTCGATGGTCGGCTCGCCGGTGACCCCGGAGGCCAGGCACTCGCCGCGGATGACCCGCTCGATGGCCTCGTAGGTGCGGTCGCGCACCTCGGTGCTGTAGAAACGGCAGTTTAGTACCAGCTTCGCCTCGCTGGGGATGGTGTTATTCGTATGCCCGGCGATCAGAGAACCCACGGAGATCACCGCGAAGTCTTTCGGGTCCACCTCGCGGCCCACGATGCCCTGCAGGCGCACCACGATCATCGCCGCGACGTAGCTGGGGTCCAGGCCCAGGTGCGGGGAGGAGGCGTGCGCGGACAGGCCGGGGATCGTCACGGTGATGGTGTCGCAGGCCGCGAGCACGGGCCCGGCGGCGGTGTAGACCGTGCCCTGCGGGCCCGCGACCACGTGCTGGCCGAAGCAGACATCCGGGCGGGGGATCACATCCGCAAGCCCGTCCTTGATCATGTTGTTCGCGCCCTGGGTGACCTCCTCGGCGGGCTGGAACAGGGCAATGAAGGTGCCCGACCACGCCTCGTGGTGGGCGTCCATGACCGCGCAGAGCCCCAGCAGGGAGGAGGTGTGGACGTCGTGCCCGCAGGCGTGCATCACGCCGTCCACGATGGAGGCATAGGGCAGCCCGGTGGTCTCGCGCACGGGCAGGGCGTCGAAGTCGGCCCGCATCAGCGCGGTCGGCCCGTCACCGTTGCGGAAGATGGCAACGATACCGTGGCCGCCGATGCCGGTGGTCACCTCGCAGTCGAAGTCGGCAAGTTTCTCCGCGATCGCGAGTGCCGTGTGCTCCTCCTGGAGGGAAAGCTCGGGGTGGGCGTGCATCCACTCGTAGAACTCCTGGGTCCACCCCAGGTCACTCCCGGGCCCGGAGCCCAGGGAGTTGATGAGCTCCGCGACCGCCTCTGGTGCGGCCTGGGCGGGGGAGGTGGACTCGGATGCAGACATGCGAAAACTTCCTTTCTTCAGCGTTCAGCCTTCAGCCGTGCGTGACTGCGGTGCGGCACCAGCGAGGTAGCGGTGCTGCCCGGTGCTAGCGGATCGCCGGGTTGTACTTCAGCTTGTTGGGGGCGTGCTCGATGTCCTCGCCGAGCTTGATGCCCGGCGCCAGGCGCCCCGCGGCCTGTGCGGCCTCCAAGCGGTGCAGCACCAGCTCGCAAAGCTCCTGCGGGGTGATGGTGTTGATGTAGATCTTCGTGCCGCCCTCGAAGCCGGCGAGGGTGGAGACGCGCCACTTGATGACGATGCGCCACGGCATCGGCACGTCCACGTCCATCGGCCGGTGCAGCCATTCCTCGTTGCAGGGGATGGAGGGGCCGCTGGCGATGTGGCAGGCGTGCACCAGGTCCGCGACGCCGGCGCGCTCCTCGGGCGTCATCAGCCACGGCTCGGTGGTGGCGGACTTGCAGAAGACTTCCAGGGTCGGCCAACGGTGCCCGAAGCCGGCGAAGGCGATGGCGTGCTCGTTCTCGGCGAAGACGAGGTTGTGGCGGGCGGCGTAGTCCACGGCCCACTCGTTGTACATATTCGGGTTGTTGCGGACCAGGGAGATCTCCCAGTCGTTCTGCAGACCGTGCTCGTCAATGGCCACGAGCTGCTTGTGCAGGTGCTCCATCGTCGCACCAGAGGGCTCCAGCCAGTTCTGGAAGGCCGCGACGTAGCGGACGTAGCGGTTCGCGCGGTAGAGCTGGTCCATCCCGTCGACCGTGAACTCGATGAACAGGCGGTGGTCCTCCCAGCTCATCTCGCCGGAGGACGCCAGCTGGTCCGTCGTTGTCGCCCCGGGGACGTAGTGGTCGCGCGCGATGACGACGTCGTGGCCGCCGGCGAAGAGTGCTGCGCCCATCTCGTGGAGTGTCTGGTGGCGACGCTCCTCGGTGAACAGTTCGTCGATCTCCGCCTTCGGGGTGCCTGCGGCGGAGAGCTTGACGCGCAGGATGTTCTCGACGTGCTCGCAGCCGGCTTCCTCGCTGAGGTAGTCGGTCATGTGCTTCGCCGCGGCAGGGTTCATGCGGTAGCCGTAGTTCAACGCCCAGTAGTCGTAGGTGAGGATCTCGTAGAGGTTCGCCACGCGGCGGAAGAGCGGCTCGCTGTCCTCCAGCTTGCTGGCGACGACGCCGCGGTCGATGCGGACCTCGCCGTTGATGTCCCGGACCATGCGGGCTTTTTCCGGGGGAGTGTCGAGCTTGCGGGCGATGCCGAAGTCGCTGGCCCGGTCGCGGTCAGCGATGGGATCCTTGGCCAGCTGGTAGCGCTCCATGGGGCGGTGCCCGCGCCCGGGGACAGTCCACACCTCGGTGCCGGAGAAAGGATTAACCTGCTTGATCGTCCCGTCGGGGAGCGTCGTCAGCGGGGGAACCGGGGCCGGGATGCGTCCTGAATTAGCAATCACACCTGCCGATCCTAGCTAATCAACCAGCAAAGCTGCCATACTTGGGCGCATGCCAAAGATTAGTTTTAGGATCTTGTCCACCGCTGCCCAGCGCGACGAGATCGAGCAGGATTTCCGCACCCTCATCGACTCTTTCGGACCCCGCCTCGACGCGGAACTGGCGGTGAAGACCGGCCTGACTCCCGACCCCGAGCTGGAGACCACCTGGGTGGAGCTCTTCGGGGAGACCTCGGAGGACGACCCGACCTCCGGGACCACCCTGGACGTCGCCGTCGCGAACTACGAGGGTGGGTCGATCTCGGGCCTGGCGATGCAGTTCGCCCACCTGCTCACCGCGATTGAGGACGAGCCCGCCGAGCCGCTACTGCGCGAGGTGAAGGACGACCCGGGCACCCCGCGGGTGCCGTGGCACCTCGAGGTCTCCCCGTAACAGCCAGGCTGTAGAAACACCTGATTGGAGCGCTCACCCCCGTAGCCCAATAAGGCTAGAGCGCTCACCCCCGGGAGAAAAACCCTGAAGCGAATGACCGCTCCTGGAAGAGGAGGCTCTAGCGCCTAGAGAAGGCTGGAGAGGAACTCCTGGGTGCGGGGGTGTTGGGGATTGGTGATGAGGTCCTCGGCGGGGCCCTTCTCCACGATCACGCCGCCGTCCATGAATGCCACCTCGTCGGCGACCTCGCGGGCAAAGCCCATCTCGTGGGTGACGACCAGCATCGTCATCCCGTCGTCAGCCAGGGAGCGCATGACGCCCAGCACCTCGCCGACCAGCTCCGGGTCCAGAGCGGAGGTCGGCTCGTCGAAGAGCATCAGCTTCGGGCGCATCGCCAGGGCGCGGGCGATAGCCACGCGCTGCTGCTGACCACCGGAGAGCTGCACCGGGTACGCGTCGCGCTTATTGGCCAGCCCGACCTGTTCCAGCAGGTTCATCGCGTAGCCGGTGGCGGTCTCCTTGTCTTCGCCGTTGACCAGCACCGGGGCCTCGATGATGTTCTCGAGCACCGTGCGGTGGGGGAAGAGGTTGAAGTGCTGGAAGACCATCCCGATGCCGCGGCGCTGCTTGGCTGCCGCGGCTTCCGAGATCTCGTATAGGGTGCCGTTGTTTTCCCGGTAGCCGATGAGCTCGCCATCGACCTCGATCCGGCCGGCGGTGACCTTCTCCAGGTGGTTGACACAACGCAACAGGGTGGACTTGCCGGAACCGGACGGGCCGATCAGGCAGGTCACCGAGCCCTTCGGGATCTCAAGGTCAATGCCCTTGAGCACGTCGAGGCGGCCGTAGTTCTTCCACACATCGCGGAAAGCAATCATGGGGACGTTCATCGATTATTCTCCGTAACGCTGTCATCGTCCTTGATGGAAATATTGCGCGGCGGCACGCCTTCCGCATCGGTGAAGGCGGCGAGCTGGCGGGAGGTCAGCTGGCGGGAGGAGCCACGCGAGAAGTAGCGCTCCAGGTAGTGCTGGCCCACCATCAGCACGCTGGTGATCACCAGGTACCAGCTGGCAGCCACCAGCAGCAGCGGGACCGGCTGGAAGATGCTGTTGGAAATGTCCGTCGCCTTACCGAAGAGCTCTCCGGAGTACGGCACCACGATGACCAGGGATGTCGTCTTCAGCATGCTGATCAGCTCGTTGCCGGTCGGCGGGATGATGATGCGCATCGCCTGCGGCAGCACGGTGCGGCGCATGTTCTGCCACCAGGTCATGCCGAGCGCCTTGGAGGCCTCGGACTGGCCCTCCGGGACGGCCTGGATGCCCGCGCGGACGATCTCGGCCATATATGCGGCCTCGTTGAGCCCCAGGCCGATGACGGCGAGCCAGAACATGTTGGATAGGAAGTCCTGCATATCGATCTCCGCGATGCCGATGTTGACGACCTGGTAGATCGAGCCCAGCAGGCCCCAGAACATCAGCTGCACGTAGACCGGGGTGCCACGGAAGACCCACAGGAAGAGCCAGGACACGCCGCGCAGCACGCCGTTGGGGGACATGCGCAGCACGGCGATGATGGAGCCCAGTACCACGCCGAGGATCATGGCCAGCACCGTCAGCAGGATGGTGTGGCCTGCGGCGACGGCGATGCGGGTATCGAAGATGTACTGCCGGTAGGTGTCCCAGCCGTAGGCCTCGTTGCCCGCAGCGCTGATGACGAACCACGCCAGCAGGATCACGAGTACGGCAGCGGTGATCCAGCGGCCGGGGTGGCGCAGCGGGACTGCCTTATTGGACGACGGCCGGCGGCGTGGCTCGTCGGAAATCACGGTTGTCCGGGAGCTGTTGTTAGCGGTGCTCACGGCGCCTCCTGTTCATCGTGCGGTTGGTGCCCCGGCGCTTGAGACGGCCGGTGGCGGCGGGCAGCTGGTTGTGTCGCTGGCGGGCCTGGGGCAGTGGCTTCAGGTTGAAGGTCACCTCATCCAGGGCGCCTTCCTCCAGGCCCCAGGGCTCGAGGATCTTCTCATAGGTGCCATCGTCCATCATGTCCTGCAGGGCCGCGGCGAAGGCGCGGCCCAGCTCGGAGCCCTTCGGGAAGGCCCAGCCGAATGGGGCGGTATCGAAGGCCTCGCCGACCTGGACGAGTTTGTCCTCGGAGCGCTGAATGGCGTAGGCGATGACGGAGGAATCCGAGCTATAGGCGTCAGCGCGTTTGAGGATCGTGGCGGTCGCCGCGGCGTCGGCGGTGGGGTAGACCAGCTTCTCGATCGCTGGCTTTCCATCCTCGACACAGGCCTGGCTCTTCTCCTCGACCTCGTCCGTATCCGAGTAGGTGCCCTTCTGTACCGCGACGGTCAAGCCACAGGCATTGTCCGGGTCAATGCTGTTCTCTTTGCCCGGCTGGGTTGCCCAGGCGATACCGGCGCTGAAGAAGTCTACGAAGTCGTAGGTCTTCTGCCGCTCTTCGGTGTCGGTGAAGGCGGAGGCGCCGACGTCGATGGTGCCGGCGGAGACTGCGGGCAGGATGAGGTTGAAGTCCATCTGGCGCGGAACCACGTCGAGGCCCAGCTTCGAACCCGCCGCACGCACCAGATCCATCTCGAATCCGATGATCTTGCCCTGCGAGTCCTTGAACTCATTGGGGGCGTACGGGGTGTTCGCGGCTGCCGACAGGGTGCCCTTGTCCTGGAACGTCTGGGGCACCATGTCGACTAGTTCCGGTTTGGCCGGGGGCAGGATCTCCTCCCAGCCATCGGGGTTGCCGAGCTCTTCATTCGTCACGCACCCGGTGAGGAGGAGGGCCGCCGTGGCGAGGATCGCCGCCACAGCAGACCGGTGTTTCGGGTGATTGTTCATGCGGGCAATATTAACGGATGACCAGCTGGGCCTTAATATCGGATGCTATGGATGCGAGCTTTTCTTCCCGCGGGACCGCTGCGGGCCGGCGTTACGCGGTTCTGGACTCCCCGGTGGGCAGGCTCTGGCTCATCGCGGAGGGGGAGAATGTGATCGGTTGCTGGTTCGATCAGCCCGACAGGATTCCAGACCTCGCCGGGGTCGGGGAGGTCTCTGCTGCCTCCGACGCGGTTCTCGGGAGTGCTGCGAGCATTCTCTCCCGCTTTTTCGACGGCGACGTCGCGGCCCTGGACGAGGCCCGGGACCTGCCGCTGGCTCCGTCTGGTACCGCGATGCAGCAGGCCGTGTGGCAGGAGCTGCGGCGGATTCCGGTGGGGCAGACGCGCAGCTATCAGGAGGTAGCGCGTAGCATTGGGCGGCCGAAGGCGGCACGGCCGGTGGGCCAGGCCGTGGGCCGCAACCCCATCAGCATTCTCGTGCCGTGCCACCGCGTGGTGGGGGCCGACGGATCCCTCACGGGCTTCGGCGGTGGCTTGGAGCGCAAGATCGAATTATTGACCCGCGAAGGAGTAAGTCTATGAAACGTCACATGGTGCATGGGTACCTGCAGGAGATCCTGGAGGACCTGAAGGACTCCGACGGCGGCGAGGTCGCGGACTACATCCCGGAGCTGGCGAACGCCGACCCAGGGCCGTTCGCGGTTGCGTTGGCCACCACTGACGGCGCCGTCTATAGCGCGGGCCTCAACGAGGGGGACGACGAGATGGAGTTCACGATCCAGTCCGCGTCCAAGCCCTTCGTCTATGCTGCGGCGATCCAGGAGCGGGGGCTGAAGAAGGTGCGCGCCACGGTGGGCATGGAGCCCTCCGGGGAGGCGTTCAACGAGCTCAGCCTCGACCCGGGTAGCAACCGGCCGATGAACCCGATGATTAACGCGGGTGCGATCGCGGTCAACCAGCTCATCAACGGCGAGGACTCCACCGTGGCGGAACGCACCGAGGTTATCCGGCAGTTTCTGAGCGAACTGGCGGGCCGGGACCTGGAGATCGACTACGCCGTCTGCGATTCCGAGCTGGAGGTCGCGGACCGCAACCTCTCGATCGCCCACATGCTCCGCAGCCACGGAATCATTGAGGACATGGCCCACGACGCAGTGGAAAGTTATACCCAGCAGTGCTCCGTGAAGGTCACAGTCCGGGACCTGGCGGTCATGGCCGCGACCTTGGCGAGCGGGGGCATCCAGCCGCTAACGGGCAAGCGCGTGGTCTCCCCGCTGGTCTCCCGGCAGGTGCAGGCGGTGATGTCTTCTGCCGGGATGTACAACCTCGCGGGCCGGTGGATGTCCGTGGTCGGAATCCCCGCGAAGTCCGGTGTGTCCGGGGGCATCATGGGCACGCTGCCCGGCGTGATGGGGCTGGCGACGTTCTCGCCACGTTTGGATAGCACAGGCAATTCGGTGCGCGGTGTGAAGACCTTCCACCGCCTCTCGGAGGACATGGGCCTGCACCTGATGGGCCTGCGCCAGCGTGGTGACACGGCGGTGCGCGACATCATCACCCGCGAGGACGGGCCTGAGGGGCGCACCACCACTATCGAACTCCAAGGAATCATTGATTTTGCGGCTGCGGAGAACGCGTGGCGTACTATCCTTCAGGAAGAGAAACTCGCCGACCGGGTGGTGTTCGGCCTCTCCGAGGTCGCTTCGGTCAACGACATTGGTCGGCGCATGGTCGTCCAGGGATTCCAGGGCCTGCGCAACGCGGGCCGTAACGTGATCCTCAAGGATCCCAGAAATCTTTTTCCTGAATTGGCATGACCCCGCAGCCCACGGCCCAGCCCGTGCAACACCAGTCCAAGCGCTTGCCCGGCAAGCCGTGGGCCTTCCTCGCCATCATCGCCACGATTTTCTTCGTGGTTCGTACCGAGCTCAGCCAGCAGATGCTCAGCTCGAGAGCTTCTCTGTTCCGCGTTCCCATTGACTTCATCGTCTACCGTCGCGGTGGTGCGCTGGTGCAACACGGTCAGGACGTCTACGCCGGCGGGCTGGTGGGCAAGCTGCCCTTCACCTATCCGCCGTTCTCGGCGTGGCTGTTTAGCGCATTCTCACAGGTCCCTGCTGTGGTGGGGGCAGTGTTGTGGCAGTTCGGTGCCTTCCTGCTACTGCTCATCATTCTAGTGGCGATCATCGCGGAGCGGGGCTATCGCGTTAGTGGGGTAACAGTCGCTTTCGCCACCCTGCTCGGCATTGCGAGTTTCGCACTCGTCCCTATCCGGGA
>NZ_JASLIP010000073.1 GCF_030152825.1 Corynebacterium sp. | reverse complement strand
TCGGCCCGCGTCGTCTTTTCCGGCCTTATTATGACCGCATGGTTAGGGCTACGAAAGTTCTTCTCGATGGATACGGCGTCCCCGAGTCACTCCGTTGGCACCAGGGGGCCCTCTATTTCGTGGACATGGCAACCGGGACTCTTCACCGCTGGATCAAACCAGGTGGGGAAGAGGTCTTGGGAGAAATCCCTGGTCGCGCGGGTGGCCTGGGATTCCTCCCCAACGGTGACATGCTCATCGTCTCCATGGACCAGCACGTCATCTGGCGGCGCAGCCCCGATGGTGAGCTGACAGAACACGCTGACATCAGCGCCTACTGCGGCGGTCACGCCAACGACATGCTGGTCACGCCCGAGGGATACGCCTACGTGGGCAACTTCGGCTTCGACTACCACGCCTTCCACCGGGACAACGCGAACTCCCACCTGTACAAGCCACCAGGACCACCTGCGACGCGAGTGGTGTGCATCTCCCCGGACGGCACGATCGCGGGAACGGGCCCGGACATGCTGTTCCCGAATGGCACGATGAAGCTGCCGGGCGGGTCCGTCGTTGTCGCCGAGACCCTGCGGCTGCAGCTTACCGAATGCGACGTCGACGAGGACGGCGTGTTGGTCAACCCACGTCCGTACGCCAAGCTCATGCCCGAATTCCTGTGGAAACAGCTCAACTCCGGTTCACCGCTGGGCAGCATCGTCCGCACGGCTGCCGGTGTGTTGGAAAACCCGCAGATCGCCAATGCGCTGCCCATTTCGCTTGCTCCCGATGGGATTGCGCTGGATAGCGACGGGCAGTCGATCTGGATTGCCAACGCCACGCGCGCGGAGGTCGTGCTCGTCAAGCCCGGCGGCCACATCGTCGAACGCATCCGCACCGGCAATAAGACGCTCGACGTGGAGCTCGGCGGCGATAACGGCCGCACGTTGTTCTGCGCCACCACGATCAACGACGACCCCACGATCGGCGGCCCCGCGCGCAAGGGCTGCATCGAGATCATCGACCTGGAGAGGGCGTAGGCATGAGCGTCGTACTCATTACTGGCGCTGGCCGCGGCATTGGAGCCGCAACCGCTCGAGCAGCAGCCGAAGCTGGCTACGACGTCGCCGTCACCGACATCAACGGCGATGCCGCTCGCACCGTCGCTGAAGAACTACCTGGAAACATTCGGGCCATCGGTGTGGAACACGACGTCCGCGACGAAGAAGCGTGGGGCGCCATCTTCCGGGACGTGGAATGCCAGCTTGGGCCGGTGGACATCCTGGTGAACAACGCCGGGATGATCCACACCGGTTGGGCACGAGACCTCACGGGTGACCAGCATCGGCAGATGGTGGACGTGAATTTCCTCGGCCCCATGTACGGCACGCTCGAAGCCATGCGGTACATGAAGGACCGCGGCGGGCACGTCGTGACTGTGTGCTCCATGACCAGCTTCCTTCCCCTGCCCGGCTACTCCTCCTATGGCGCGACCAAGCACGCGTTGCGTTCATTCATCAACACCGTCGCCATCGAGGAACGCGCGAGCCGCGTGGCATTCACGCTGGTGCACCCGCCTGGGGTGCGGACTGAGATGCTGGAACAGGAAAAGCGTGATCCCTCGGCGGTGGCGGCTTTCGCTGAGAAGTCCGTGGGACCGGAAGTGATTGCCGAGACCATCGTCCGGTCGTTTAAAAAGCGCCCACTGTTCGGCAGGCCAGCGGAGATCGTGTTCCCCGCGCTCGGCGGCCGCTTCCAGCGCTGGGTGGGCGCGCAGGCCCGCCTCATGCGCCTGGCGATGCCCTTCGTTCTCGCCAGCGGGCGGCGCGCCCTGCGGAAAGGGTGAAGAAATAGGACGGTGACGTGGCACCGTAGCGGCATCATCAGGGAATTATCAGGGCATTTGGATACGCGCAGGTGAGAGGCTTGCATGGGCGATAGCCGGCAGGTTGAAAAGCCACAATTGCGCGAATTCACTTGACGGATGGGGGTGCGCGGTGGGTAGGTTGGCGAACTCGTAACCACATCGTTACCGAAAGAAGAAGGAGCGAATACTTTATGCGCAAGTCCGTCAAGACCAACCTGACCCGCCTCGCAATGGCAGCTGGCGTGATCGCAGCACCGGCACTGGTTGCACCGACGGCAAACGCAGCATCTGTTGACCAGTGGGATCAGGTCGCAGCATGTGAGTCCGGCGGCGATTGGCACATCAATACGGGCAACGGCTACCACGGTGGTCTGCAGTTCTCGGCTGAGACCTGGGCGGGCTTCGGTGGCACGCAGTACGCACCGACCGCTGACCAGGCCACGAAGGAGCAGCAGATCGAGATCGCTGAGAAGGTTCTGGCGGGCCAGGGTGCTGGCGCATGGCCGAACTGCGGTGGCCCGGTCGGCTAACAGCCTCGGCATAGCCTGCGGGACTAGGCCCCGCATATCCGGCAATACCAATCCGGCAGTATCGCCCCGGTCGCATCGTGGCCGGGGTTGTGCTGTATCTGCCGAAGGATGCGTCAAGAACAAGCTTCAGCGCAGGATCACAGCCGAGAAGGCCAAAGAATTGTCCACGCATTGACCTGCGCATTCGCGGGTGAAGTGAAACTAAATTTCGCGTTGACTTTTAAAATCTTTTCCAAACCGTTATTATCGTTTGTGCCGGGTTGATGTCTGCCCAACCGCATATCCTCCAACCCCCCCTGATGAGGATGGTTGGGACGTGACTCCCCGGAAGTAAAGCCATCGAGCATCCCCCCCCGCTCGATGGTTTTGCGCTTTCTACCCCAATTTTTCCGGCCAGCGGTGAGCCACGCCCACAGCGCCATCTAGCATGGATGGCACAAGAGTGAAGAGAACTTTCGGCACCACCCTCAAGCCAGGAAGTGAAAGATTGTCCGCTGCACTGATCACCGCCCACGTCCTTGCCATCCTCGTTGGCATCACCATTGGGCTTTTCGGCGGCGGCGGGGCAATCCTCATGGTGCCCATCCTCAGCTATATCGCGGGCTGGCCCACCCAGGAATCCATCACCGGCTCCCTGTTCATCGTCGGGCTCACCAGCCTGTTCTCCACGTTCCTGCACGCCCGGCCCACCAAGGAACAGCGGGAGCGGGGACAGAAAAAGGGCAACGTCCGGTGGGGGACGGGCGTCGTCTTCGGTGGGCTGGCGATGCTGGGCGCCTTCGCGGGCGGGCAGCTGACCGCCTTGCTGCCAGGCATCGTCGTCATGACGATCTTCGCTATCGTGATGATCGCCTCCGGCATCGGCATGGTCCGTGGCAGGAAGCCCTCCGCACCCGCGCCGCCGAGCGCTACGCACGGGAAAGCAACCCCGAGCAGTGTAGGAACCGCAGCGACCCTGCCGCTGAGCCGCGCGCAGAGGGTGAAGATCGTCCTCGCAGCCCTCGGCATCGGCATGATCTCCGGGTTGGTCGGCGCGGGCGGCGGTTTCCTCGTCGTCCCGGCACTCGCCTTGCTTGTGGGCTTCACGATGCCCGCTGCGGTGGGCACCTCGTTGCTGGTTGTGGCGATGCAGTCGGCGTCGGGGTTCTTCTCCCACATCCTCCACGTGGACGTCGACTGGCAGGCGCTCGGCAGCCTCACCGGGCTGGCGATGGCGGGCACGATCCTTGGCACGCTGCTGGGCTCGCACATCCCGGCGGC
>NZ_JASLIP010000058.1 GCF_030152825.1 Corynebacterium sp. | reverse complement strand
GATGATGAAGAAGGAGACCACGCCCCAGCCCAGCCACCAGGCGAGCGCTGCGAGTAGCAGACGTATCCCGGAGTCGATGGCGATGAGCCAGGCGAACTCGCGCCAGCGGGAGGCAGCGGAGATCAGCCCGCAGAGGATGGCCTGGAAGGCGAAGCTCGCGAGCCCCGTGGCGGTGAGGATGGTGGCCCACAGGGGGTGGGCGGGGCTCACGCTGGTGGCCCACAGCGGGGCGGAGACCAGGGCGAGTAGTCCGAAGGAGAGGGCGAAGCCACCGGCCAGAGTGAAGGGGCGGGCGGATCCGCGGTTGGCGACCGTGTCCCGTGGTTCGGCGCCCTCAATATTGTGCCGGGCGGCGGTCACGCCGCGGGCGGTCTCCTGCATGAGGCCGTCGATCAGCCCGGTGAGGGCGAAGAACAGCCCCCAGAAGACCATGAAGTCCACATAGCTTGCGGGCGGCAGGGCCTTGGAGGCGATCCAGATGACCAGATAGCCCGCGACAGCGACAACGACGGTGGCGATGCTCAGTGCGCGCATGATGGCCGCACCTCCCGCAGCGCGTTAGACCCGGCCCTTGGGGGAGGGCCGGGTGTGGTGTTTTTAGTTCCCGAAGGCCTTCTTCAGGACCGGCAGGTAGTCGCGCAGGTCGTTCTGCCAGTAGCCCCACTGGTGGGTGCCGGCGTTGCGGAAGTTGAAGGTGGCGTCCTTCTTGCCCAGGGACTTCAGCTTCACGTCGAGGTCGTGGGTGCAGCCGTTGGTGGCGGACTCGATCACGCCGCCCTCGACGGCGACGGTGACGGCGGAGGGCAGGTCGCCGTCCACGCGCTCGGAGGTCAGCACGTCGTGCTTGCCGACCAGGCCGGAGGAGTTGGAGACGTACATGTTCGGCTGCTTGACCAGCTTGTGAGCGTTGACCAGGGCGTCGTTGTAGACAGCGGCCTTGGAATGGGCCCCGCCCCACATCTCGTTGACGCTGGTGCGGCCGCGGTTGAGGGTGATGTCGATGAACGCCGGCGCCAGACCCTTGGTGGTCGACGCGCAGCCGGAGAAGGAACCGACCGAATCGTAGAAGCCCTGGTTGTGGGCAGCCAGGTTCAGCGAGGAGGTCGCGGACATGGACATGCCGGCCACCGCGCGCTTGCCGTTGGACTTCAGCTCCGCCTCGATGGTCTGCGGCAGTTCCTTGACCAGGAAGGTCTCCCACATCGGCTTGTAGCCGGCGGCCTTATACTCGTTGACCCAGTCGGTGTAGTAGCTGAACGCGCCGGACATCGGGATGACGACGTTGGCGTTCAGGTTCTCGCCGTAGTACTCGACGATGTCGGACTGGCTGATCCAGTTCGCGCGCCCCTCGCCGCCGTCTGCGCCGTTGAGCAGGTACAGAGTCGGCAGGTCAGCGGTCTCGCCGAGCTTCTTGCCCTTCGGGCCGATGACGACCAGCGGGATTTCCAGGCCACCCATGGCCGGGGAGGTCGCGGTGGCGTAGCGGACGTTGTGGCCCTCGGACTTCAGGCGCTTGATCTTGCCGACCCAGCGGCCGTTGGTGTTCGGGTCCACGGTGCCCGGCAGCTCGTCCCAGAACAGGCCAGCGGCCTCGGCCTCGCCGACGGCTGCCTTGGCGCTCACTGGGGCGGCCGAGGCCTGCTGAGCGGTGGTGGTGACCACGGAAAACGGCATGGCGACCGCGAGTGCTGCGGCGAGGCCGCGGGCGAGGTGCTTCTTCATCGAATTTCCTTTGCGTATCAGCTGTGGTGATCGGCGGTTTTTCTATCCCTGACCCGACCAGCGGCTGGGAATCTACCAGCTAGATAGTAGCCGTGATTATGAGCTAAGGGAAAGTAAATGCCAGCTTTTCTTAGTGTTTTTGCCCATAAAGCTGCTAGAACTAATGCAGGAAGTGGACAGCCTGTTCCCATTCCGCTGGCATCGCGGCACGTGAAGGCCAAGAAACTTCGGATTTTCCTCGGAATTTTAAGGACCACCAGACATGCAGTTCATCGACCAATTCATCCTCCTCGTCACCGACTTCCTGGGCGGATTCGCCCACGGCAGCGCGGATGCCCTCTCCAAACTGAAGCTGGCTCTGGGTTCGATTTAAATATAAGGTGGGGGCCGTGGCTGAACATTATGACGTAGTAGTAATCGGTGCAGGCCCTGGCGGGTATGTCGCCGCAATTCGCGCGGCGCAGCTGGGCCTCAAGACCGCAGTTGTCGAGAAGCAGTACTGGGGCGGCGTGTGCCTCAACGTGGGTTGTATCCCCTCGAAGGCTCTGATCCGTAACGCGGAACTGGTGCACACCATCACCAAGGAAGCGAAGACGTTCGGAATTACCGGCGATAACATCTCCATGGACTTCGGTGCAGCGCACAAGCGTTCCCGCAAGGTCTCTTCTTCCATCGTCAAGGGTGTTCACTACCTGATGAAGAAGAACAAGATCCAGGAGATCAACGGTCGCGGCGAGTTCGTCTCCGACAAGGAGATCTCCATCGTCGACGGCGACGATAAGGGTAAGAAGATCACCTTCGATAACGCCATCATCGCCACCGGCTCGGTCGTGAAGTCTCTGCCGGGCGTGGAGATCGGCGGCAATATCGTCTCCTACGAGGAGCAGATCCTCGACGAGAACGCCCCGAAGTCCATGGTCATCATCGGTGCCGGTGCCATCGGCATGGAGTTCGCCTACGTGCTCTCCAACTTCGGCGTGGACATCACCGTCGTCGAGTTCATGGACCGGGTCCTGCCGAACGAGGACAAGGACGTCTCCCGCGAGATCGCGAAGCAGTACAAGCGCCTCGGCGTCAACCTCAAGACCGGTCACAAGACCACCGAGGTTCGTGACCTGGGCGAGGGCAAGGGCGTCGAGGTTGACATCGAGTCCGCCGATGGCAAGAAGTCCGAAACCCTCAAGGCAGACCGCGTCATGGTCTCCATCGGCTTCGCCCCACGCACCGAGGGCCTCGGCCTGGACAAGGCCGGCGTCGAGTTGGGCGAGCGCGGCGAGATCGTCATCGACGAGCGCATGCGCACCTCCGCGAAGAACATCTACGCAATCGGCGACGTAACGGCGAAGCTGCAGCTGGCCCACGTCGCTGAGGCGCAGGGCGTTGTCGCGGCAGAGACCATCGCTGATGCGGAGACCCAGGAGCTGGGCGATTACCAGATGATGCCGCGCGCTACCTTCTGCAACCCGCAGGTCGCATCCTTCGGCTACACCGAGGAAGCAGCCCGTAAGAAGGCAGAGGAGGACGGCCGCGAGATCAAGGTCGCGACCTTCCCATACACCGCCAACGGTAAGGCTCAGGGCCTCGGCAACGCAGTGGGCTTCGTGAAGCTCATCGCGGACGCAGAGTTCGGCGAGCTGCTCGGCGGTCACATGGTCGGCCCGGACGTCTCCGAGCTCCTGCCGGAGCTCACCCTGGCGCAGCGTTTCGATCTCACCGCGGACGAGATCTCCCGCAACGTGCACACGCACCCGACCCTGTCTGAGGCCATGAAGGAAGCCGCCCACGGTATCGGCGGCCACATGATCAACCTCTAACAGGTAACCGGGGCGCGCATGCGCCCTCACCGGCGGACCACAGCGCCCGCCGAGAAACTCTGAAGCGCGCCCCCGAGCCGGCGACAATGACCGGCTCGGGGGCGCGCTTGGCTGCGCTAGGGCCACCCACCGTAAAATCCACCCCATCCAGCGCAGATACCGGTGATCCCCCACAGCCCGGCTGCGCTGCGGGCAGTCCACAATCCCTCCTGAGGCAAGGAACAACGAAGCACCCATGACCACCCGCATCGGCATCGTGGCAGACCCCGGCCTGCCCGAGCGGCGCGCTAAGGCGCTCTTCGCCGATCTCCAAAAAGCAGCCAAGGACCACCGCACCGGGGAACCCGCCGAGCTTTACTTGCGCATCGGCTCTTTCCCGATGAGCTCCCGTGGAACCGTGGAGCTGCACGATAACACCATCGACGTGCTCGAGAAGTACCAGTGGGACCGGCTGATCTACCTCACCGACCTGCCGCTCAGCACCCGCCGGCCGGTGATCAGCCAGTGCATCCAGAACGGCAAAGCGACTATGCTCTGCCTCCCCGCCTTCGGCCTGCTGCGCGCGAAGCTCGGCCTGAAGCAAGAGATGACCCGCCTGGTGCAGGGCAAGATGGCCGGTGCGGGCGTGCCCGAAGAAAACATCGACGGCTACGAGGACATCGCGGGCGGCGACGTCCGAGCGGATACCACCCGCGTGCTGGAGGGCCGCGGCCGCACCCTCCGCCTGCTGCTCGGCATGATCCGCTGCAACCGGCCGATGGCCCTGCTGCGCGCGCTCTCCGGGTCCATCGCCCTTGGCGTGGCCAGTGGCGCCTTCGGCGTGTTTTTCGGTTCGATCTGGCTGATGAGCTCTCTGATGCCGATCTGGCGGCTGATCCTCATCAGCATGCTCGCGATCTGTGGGATGACCTTTTGGCTGATCTACAACAACAGCCTGTGGAACCCCCGCTCCTCGAAGCTGCGCTACGACTCGGTGGGGTGGTGGCGCGCCCGGTGGGATAACTACGCCACCCTGGTCACCGTGGCGATCTCCTCGTTGCTGATGTACCTGCTGCTCATCGGGGTGCTGCTCCTGCTGGCGGCGGCGGTCGTGCCGGTGAAGTATTTCAGCCTGCAGATTGGTCACCCCGTGGAGCTGTGGAACTATCTGCTGCTGGCGTGGTTCGCCGCCTCGCTCGGCATGATCGCCGGCGCCCTGGGGTCCGGCTTCGACTCGGAGGAGGCGATCCAGCAGGCTACCTATAACCGCCGCGAGCTGGAACGCCGCGCGCAGATCGGTCTATTCGACCGCGAGGAGCCGGGCTTCGGGTACTACAACACCGATACCTCGCTCGACATCACGCCACCGCGCCACTAGTCACGCGACGGCCACGCTGTGGCGCAGCCCGCGCCCCCCACCACGCGCCCGACAGCCGCTAGTACGGCGAGACCGAGGAGCGGTGGGCGTCGATGTCCACCTGCCGGTCGATCGGCGGGAACGCGCGCTGCGGGCAGGTCATCCTCGGGCACAGGCGGCAGCCGGACCCGATTGGGGTGGCCGCGGAGGTGTCGTCCAGGTCGAGGCCATCGGCGTACACGGTGCGCTGCGCGTGCCGCAGTTCGCAGCCCAGGCCGATAGCGAACATCTTCCCCGGGTTCCCCCACGCCGAGCGGTGGTGATTCACCGTCCGGGCGACCCACAGGTAGGTGCGGCCGTCGGGCATCTGGGCGATCTGCCGCATGATCTTGCCCGGGTAGCTGAAGGTCTCGTAGACATTCCACAGCGGGCAGGTCCCACCCGAGCCGGAGAGGTGCAGGCCAGAGGCGCTCTGCCGCTTGGACATATTTCCCGCCCGGTCCACCCGCACGAAGGTGAAGGGCACCCCACGCAGGCTGGGGCGCTGCAGGGTGGATAGCCGGTGGCAGACCGTCTCATAGCCCACCCCGTACTCGCGCATGAGGAACTCCAGGTCATAGCGGGACTCCTCGGCGGAGGCGTGGAACTGCCCATAGGGCATCAGTAGGGACGCCGCCCAGTAAGTGGCCAAGCCGCGGGAGGCCAACCTGCGGGAGGCATCGGAGGTGAAGTTGCCCAGCTCCACGAGGGAGCGGATGGTCGGGCCTGCTTCCAGGTAGGCCAGCTCGGTGGCCAGGCGGAAGGCGATCTGGCCGGGGCGCATCATCGCAGAGACGTACAGCCGCTTCGTCTCCGGGTCGAAGCTGTGCTGCGTGTCCCCCATGTCCCGGGAGTAGGTGACCGTCACGTTGTGCTTATCCGTGAGCCGGTCGACGAGGATCGCTTCCGCGTGGCGGATCTGCGTGGCCCCGAGGTTCAGCTTTTTGGCAAGCTTCTCGGCCTGCACGTCCAGGACGTCCACGTAGTTCTGTCGGGCGTAGAAGTAGTCCCGGACCTCCTCGTGTGGCATGGAGAAGGCCTCCGGCCCGGAGGCGCGCCCGAAGAGCTCGCCACGAGGGGTGATGGACAGCACCGCAGAGCCCTGCAGGCGCTCCTCGGTGGCCAGGGTGAGCTTGTCAGAGACGTTTCGGTAGCGGCTGTGCATGTCCACCATGGCGCGGGCGATCGCGGGGTGGTGGCGCACCAGCTCGGCCAATTCGGTGACGTCCACCGGAGTCGGCCAGATATCGCGGTCGGCCATGACGTCCTGAACCTCGGCGAGCAGGCGGAGGGAGTCCTCGTTGGCGAAGAAGGTGGCGTCCACGCCGAAGGCCCTGGTGATCTTCTGCAGCACCGCCAGGGTCAGGGGGCGCTGATCGTGCTCGATCTGGTTGACGTAGCTCGCGGACAGCCCCAGGGTCGTGGCGAGCTGGGCCTGCGAGATATCCCGCTCCTTGCGCAGCTGGCGCAGCCGGGAACCCACGAAGTTCCGGTTCGTCTCGTCCGGCGTGCGGGGGTTCTGGGAAGCTCGGGCACCCTGGGTGCTCCGGACACCCCGGGATCCGGGGGACGGTGCGTCTGCCATGCTGAACCTTTCTTCGTTGCGGAGGCATTGTGTGGCGGGGCGTTGCCCGCGGCAGGTTCCTGCTGAATATCTCGCCCGCGGCTGGCGCTGGCTACTCCACGGATAGCCCACGGTTGGGGTGGCGCAGGTTGTAGCTGACCACCTTGTCCTCCCGGCCGCCGCTGACCCAGCGCCTGGAGCTCTCGGAGGAAATACTCATCACCAGCACCAGCGCGACCGCCACCATGAAGAGGTTGCTGGCCACGTGGTGTTCGGAGGTGCCGGCGGCCAACAGGTCGCCAACGGAGATCAGCGTGATCGTGATCATCAGCAGCACGCGCGCCCACCGGATGCGCATGAAGGTCAGGGCCAGGAACAGTAGCGCCGCGAGCGCCCCGACAAAGTGCCCGTAGAGCACCCAGGTCTGCTTCAGCGAGCCAGTCACCCAGCCGATGTTCGCCAGCTGGGTGCCGGAGCGCCACGCGGTGAAGATCGCCACGATGGCGGTCAGCGCACCGACGATGTTCATCTCGGCCGGGGGCAGCTCCTTGTCCCGCTTGCGGCTGGCCTCTGCCTCCTTTTTGCGCGCCTGCACGCCTTGGCGCACCTCGGGAACGTCAGCGAGCCTTTCGGCCGCGCCGGTGACGTCGACAATCGGAAGGTCACCATCCGTGACGATCTTGTCCCCGCCGCCGTTGTGGCAGATGTACGGGGAGGAGAAGTCGGGAAGGATATTCACCGTGATCTCCGGATCGACGTACTGCAGGGTGCCGATGAGGTAGTCGCGCTCGGCGTCCGTGTCCTCGTCGATCTTGTGGGTGACTTGCCCGGTGAAGCTGGACAGCCCCACGCCCCGGTCGTAGGTCGCGCCGGCCATCCAGGGGACCTTCTCCCCGCCGGGCAGTGCCCAATCATCCGGGGTGCGCCACAGTCGCACGTGGTGGCGCTTGGACGCGCTGCCGGAGTCCTCCTGCTGATAGGCGAAGGCCTGCGAGCGCTTGAAAATCACCAGCGGGCTGACCGGTGCTGCCGGGTAGGACTTGCGGAACACACTGGACACGGCGATCTTCCAGCTGGAGCGCAGCGTGATCTTGTCCGCCTTCGTCCAACCGGCGGCCAGCAGCACCGCGTGGATATCCTCCTCCGAGCCGTGGAGCGCAATATTCACCGGGTCGCCCAGCAGCCCATCCGAGGTGCGGGCGCGGGCGACGAAGTAGTCCGGCACGTAGACAAAGGTGAAAAGCTGGTGCATGCGCGGCAGCGAAAGGTACGCGAGCACGAGGAACCACCAGATCACCCAGATCAGGCTCTTGGTCTCCATATTGAAGCCGTTGAGAATCATCAGCGCCAGGTACCAGGCGGTCAGGGCGAGGGTGATGATGATGAAGAGGGCGTCGATGGCGGTGTAGACGGAGAGCTTGCGCTGCCCCTTCGTCGTATCGTTTTTCGGCTGATACTCCGGGTATTCCTCCGGCACCGGGTAGGGGTTGTCTGCGTCGCTGATTCGCGTCAGCCCCTGCTCGCTGGCCTGCTCTTTTTCCTGCTGGCTGGCCTGCTGCTGCGCCATCTTCGTGGTCCTTCCTTCTGCGCCCCCAGGGCGCTGTGAGTTTTAGGACGTCAACCTCGCCCCAGCGCCCGGCCTGCCGGTAGGGATTCGGCAGGGTGATGGTGGATATGAGTGTAGCGGGGAGGGGCGGATTTTCTGGCTCGGGATAGCGAAACCCCCGGTGCGCTGACGCGCGCACCGGGGGAAATGAGCCGATGACGGGAATCGAACCCGCGTATTCAGCTTGGGAAGCTGACATTCTACCATTGAATTACATCGGCAAATGTGTCCTGGACACTAGCGATTAAGTATAGGGCACGCGCCGGGGAGCAGCCAAAAGGCCAGGCCGATGCCCTTGCGTCGCCAGCGGCTTCTGCGCCGGCTTCTGAGGCTGCGCTCGGTACAGATGGGCAGCATAAGTGGGGTTCGGCGTGGGTCGCTCGGTTAGACTGGGGGACGTGCTTCTTTCAGATCGTGACCTTCGTTCAGAAATCGCCGCCGGCCAGCTCGGCATCGAGCCCTTTGATCCCTCGATGGTGCAGCCCTCCTCCGTGGACGTGCGGCTGGATAGCTTGTTCCGGGTGTTCAATAACTCCCGCTACACCCACATCGACCCGAAGCTGCCGCAGGAGGAGCTCACCACCCTCGTGGAGGTCGAAGGCGAGGAGCCGTTTATCCTGCACCCTGGGGAGTTCGTGCTGGGCGCGACCCTCGAGAAGTTCACGATCCCCAATCACCTGGCAGGCCGCCTGGAGGGCAAGTCCTCGCTGGGGCGCCTGGGGCTGCTGACCCACTCCACCGCGGGCTTCATCGACCCGGGTTTCTCCGGTCACATCACCCTGGAGCTGTCCAATACCTCGAACCTGCCGATCGCCCTGTACCCGGGGATGAAGGTCGGTCAGCTGGCTATTTTCAAGCTCTCCAGCCCCGCCGAGAATCCCTATGGTTCGGGTGCGGTGGGTTCTAAGTACCAGGGCCAGCGCGGCCCGACCCCGTCGAAGGCTTATCTGAACTTCCGCAACTAACGGCCCAGCTCCGCGCCACTCGTCTCTTCGGCGAGCCTTCTCCAGTTCGCTTCGTGGGGCCCAGCGGGTCTATAGGCTCGGGTGGTGTGATTACTTTTAGCGACGTCACCGTGCAATATCCGGGACAGGATACCCCTGCTGTGGAGCGGTTCTCCCTTGAAGCGCCTAGCGGCAAGATCACGGTCCTGCTCGGTTCCTCCGGCTGCGGTAAAACGACGTTGCTGCAGTGCGTAAACCAGCTCGTCACCCCGAACAGCGGCACGGTGGCTATCAATGGCAGGGATGTTCGGGAAGAAAACGCCACTCAACTCCGACGCTCGATCGGATATGTTCTGCAGCATTCTGGCTTGCTGCCGCATCGGACGGTGGCGGACAATATCGCAACTGTGCTGCGGCTCAATGGGGTGAAAAAGAGTGAATCCCGCCAACAGGCGGTCGAAGCCGCAGAGCGCGTCGGGCTCGGACCTGAGCTCATGTCGCGTTTCCCGAATCAGCTTTCGGGAGGACAGCAACAGCGGGTGGCGGTGGCTCGAGCTCTGGCCCCGGATCCGAGCATCTTGCTGATGGATGAGCCGTTCGGTGCTGTAGATCCAATCGTGCGGCGGGGTCTGCAGGATCAATTATTGGCGCTCCAGGAGGACTTGGCGAAGACCATCCTTTTGGTGACTCACGATGTGACCGAGGCGTTGACGCTCGGGGACCGGATCGCCTTATTGGAAAAGGGTGGAAAGCTTGCGCAGGTAGGCAGCCCCGAGGAGCTGGCAATGGAACCAGCCAATAGCTTCACTGAGAGCTTCATGGGGGTCACGCGTGCCGCGCTTGAGGTCCGGCAGGCCGCCGATGGTCGCCGATTCGCGGTTGATGACCGGGGTGCCTTCGTGGGAATTCTGAATCCCCACACCCCAGGCGAAACGGAGGCGCCTTAATGGGGCTAAACACCAGCTGGATTAGCCAGAATAGATCCACCATTGCGGACCTTGCTTGGGATCATGTGACCCTTGCTGTTCCTGCCATCTTCGGGACCTTTATGGTCGCTCTCCCGTTGGGCTACCTCGCACATCGTCTGGGTCAACGCGCAGCCAAGGAGGGGGTAGGCGCTGCCCCGTCACCATCGATAGTGGCCCGGGTGGCGGGCCCTGGTCGCGCGGGCGTGGTGTTGGTCTCAGCGTTGCTGTACGCCGTACCCTCCTTGGCCCTGTTTGTTGTGCTACCCCTCGTTTTGGGAACCTCGATTCTTAGCCCGATCAATGTGATTATTGCCCTGTTGCTCTACGGCATCGCGCTGCAGACGCGGGTTGTGGCGGAGGCATTTGATGGGAGTGATCGACGCGTTGCTGCGGCCGCCGATGCGGTTGGGTTTTCTCCCTGGCAAAAATTTTGGACGGTCGATCTCCCGCTGGCTGGGCCGGCGATCTTGGCGGGAATGCGGGTGGTCTCCGCATCCACATTGAGCCTGGTGTCGGTGGGGGCGCTGGTCGGTGTGTCCAGCTTGGGAAATCTCCTCACCGAGGGGTTCCTTCGAAGCTTCCCCACCCAAATTCTCACAGGTGTGCTCGGCATCGCCGTGCTCTCAGTGCTTTTTGATCTAGTGCTGCTCGCGATCGGTCGGCTGGTTCTGCCGTGGCGACGGAAGGCAGGTGTGTAATGCTCCAACAAGCGTGGGCTTTTCTGACCAACCCTGCCAGTTGGAATGGCTCCGACGGCGTGGGCGTGCGCCTCGGCGAACACCTGGCGATCACCGCCGTTGCGATGCTATTCGCCATGCTTATCGCTATCCCCGCTGGGCTTATGATCGGCCACAGCGGCCGGGGGCGCGTTGCGGTAGTCGGCGTATCTGGGGCCCTGCGAGCCCTCCCGTCGCTGGGGCTCCTCACAATCCTGGCGCTGTGGCTGCCAAACGGGGTAGGGCGGCCAGAAATATCGGCAACGATCGTTCTAATGATACTCGCCATCCCGCCGATTTTGGCGGGAGCATATGCCGGGGTGGAGGCCATTCCATCGGAAATCACACAATCAGCCCGAGCGGTGGGACACACTGAATGGCAGGTGCTTAGTCAGGTCGAGGTGCCACTTGCCCGCGCTTCAATTTTTGACGGTGTCCGGTCCGCAACCCTGCAAGTTATTGCAACAGCCACGCTGTGCAGCTACCTCGGGCTAGGTGGCCTCGGACGCTATCTCCTCGATGGTTTGGCGACGAGGGACTACCCGATGGTGCTGGCTGGAGCCATCACCGTGATCGCTCTGGCTCTCGTTGTAGAGGGCCTGTTGGCTGCGGCCGGGATCTTGGTTCTACGTCGTGAGGTTCGACAGCCCCGCACTGCGGTTAGCAAGAACCCTGCGGGGCTGAAATGACCGCCGTGGCACCGCCCCAGGCTGGGCACAAGAGCTAATTCAAGGAGAATTCTATGAAGAAAACAGTCCTATCCTTCGGCGTGACGGCTGCGCTAGCCACCACGCTCGCAGCATGCAGTGACGAAGATCCGTTGGCTAGCAATGCTGATGGCCAAAATGAGATCGTCGTTGGATCGGCGAACTTCCCGGAGAGCCAAATCATCGGGGAGCTCTACGCCCAGGCCTTGGAGCAGGCCGGTTTTCAGGTCCGCCGACAGGCCAATATTGGGGCGCGCGACGTATACCTCACCGCACTAGAGAAGGGCGAGATCGATGTCATCGCCGAATATAGCGGAAATGCAGCCCAGTATTATCAGGCAGGTAACGAGGCAACAGACGGAGAAGAACTGAAGCCGGGAGCCTCCGCAGAGCATGTCTACTCCACCCTTGAGGCAACGCTGCCGGAGGGTCTCTCCGTGGGGGAGAAAGCCGCCGCTGAATCTAAGGATTCTTACCGGGTGAGCCCGACCCTGGCACGCCAACATCAGCTCGCGACATTGAATGACCTGAAAAAGCTCACCACGGAAGGAAAGCTCACCCTCGCAGGGAACCCCGAACTTGAATCTCGGCCCTACGGGCCTGATGGGTTGGAATCCTTCTACGACCTGCCGAAAGACAAGATTTCCTTCCACGCTATTTCCGATTCTGGTGGCCCACTGACTGTCGAGGCGCTGAAGAACGGCACCGTGGATGTCGCGGATATTTACACCACCTCCCCGGCGCTCGATAAAACGGGCAAGGAAGTCAAACTTGTTGAGCTCAAGGACCCAAAGCGCCTGATTTTGCCGCAGAATGTGGTGCCGCTGCTACGTGAAGAAAGCGTCCCGGAGGAGGCCCGCGACGTGATCAATGAGGTTCAAGAGAAGCTGAGTACCCGGGCTTTGCTGGAGATGAACCGGCGCAATTCAGGCGAGGAAAAAGCAGAGCCAGCCACCATCGCTAAAGACTGGCTCAAGGAGCAGGGAATCACCGGCTAAGGGCGCCCGCGTGCCTAATTCCACCGTTGAGCCAGCTAGAGCGATATAAAAACGGGCCCGACATAGTGGAGCCAAACGTGCGTATTGTGTGGGGCATGCGGATGACTGTTGTCGGCACCGGCTACTTGGGAGCAACACACGCAGCGTGCATGGCCGAGCTCGGCCATGACGTGCTGGGGGTGGATACCGATCCAGCGAAGGTCGAAAGGCTCAACGCTGGCAAATCCCCGTTCTACGAACCGGGATTAAAGAAACTTTTGAAACGGGGGGTCAGCGCAGGAAAATTGCGCTTCACCACTGACCCGGCGGAAGCAGCCGAGTTCGCGAAGACTCACTTCCTCTGCGTCGGCACCCCGCAGCAGGCCGGGGGAGCGGGTGCCGACCTGAGCCAGATCTACGCCGTCGTCGACGCCCTGGCCCCGCGGCTGCGCGGCGATCACGTCCTCTTGGGTAAGTCCACCGTCCCCGTCGGGACCACCCCGGTGCTGCAGGAGCGGATGGACCGGCTCATCCAGGGCGCGGCGGCGCAGGCAGCGACCGAGCAGGCGGAAAGCAAGAAGGGGTCGAAGGGCAAGGAGGATCCCGCCCCGGCCGCGCGCTGCACCGTCGCGTGGAACCCCGAGTTCCTCCGCGAATCCACGGCGGTGGACGACACCCTGCACCCTGACCGCATCGTCGTCGGGGCGCGGGAGGAGGACCGCGAGGAGATCGAAAAACTCGTCCGGGAGATCTACGCCGAACCGCTGGCCGAGGGCTCGCCGCTGATGATGATGGACCCCGCCACCGCGGAGCTGGTGAAGACGAGCGCGAACTCCTTCCTCGCCACCAAGATCAGCTTCATCAACGCGGTCGCCGATCTCTGCGACGCCTCCGGCGGGGACGTCACCGCGCTGGCCGCCGCCCTGGGTGCGGACCGTCGCATCGGGAAGTCCTTCCTCCACGCCGGCCTCGGATTCGGCGGTGGTTGCCTGCCGAAGGACGTGCGTGCGTTCATGACCACCGCCGAGGAGCTCGGCGCGACCGGCGCCAGCGGCCTGCTGAGCCAGGTGGACGCGATCAACAACTCCCGCCGCGACAAGGTGGAGCACATGGCCCACGAGGTCTTCGGCGGGGACGTCACCGGCCGGAGCATCACCGTGCTGGGTGCCGCCTTCAAGCCCCGCAGCGACGATGTGCGCGAGGCGCCGGGCGTGGATATCGCGATGCGGCTCTACCAGGCCGGGGCGCATGTGCGCATCTATGACCCGAAGGCGAAGAAGACCGCCCGCCTGGCAGCCCCCGAGCTGCAGCACGCCCCCACGCTTCCCGAGGCTCTGCAGGGTACGGAGCTGGTGATCGTGGCCACCGAGTGGCCGAAGTTCCGCCGGTTGAAGCCGGCCGAGGCGCTGGAGGCCGTGCAGGCCGGTCCCGCCCCCGGGGCGGTCGCGCCGGGGGAGAAGAAGAAAAAGAAGGCGCCCACCGTCATCGATGGGCGCAACTGCCTGGACCAGCAGGCCTGGGAGGACGCCGGTTGGCGAGTGCTCGCACTCGGCCGCAGCCGCACGCTCACCTAACCCCGCACCGGCGCGGCGGGGGTGCCGCTCCGGTCGCCCCGCGTTGGCCCTGACAGGCAGCGCGGGAGCCGCGCGCGGCGGCCCCTGGAGCTACTGGCGGTAGCTGGCCAGGAAGTTCCCTAGCCGCTCGATGGCATTCTCGATATCCCGGGCCCACGGCAGCGTGACCATGCGGAAGTGATCCGGGGTCGGCCAGTTGAAGCCCGTGCCCTGCACCAGGTGAATCTTCTCCGCGCGGAGCAGGTCGAACATGAGCTTCTCGTCGTCGTGGATCTCGTGGACGTTCGGGTCCAGCTTCGGGAAGGCGTACAGCGCGCCCATCGGCTTCACGCAGCTCACGCCGGGGATCTCGTTGAGCTTCTCCCAGGCCATGTTGCGCTGCTCCAGCAGGCGGCCACCCGGCAGCACGAGATCGTCGATGGACTGGCGGCCGGAGATCGCCACCTGGATGGCGTGCTGGGCCGGAACATTCGGGCACAATCGCGTCCCGGCGAGCATCGTCAGACCCTCCAGGAAGCCCTCCGCATGCCCCTTTGGGCCGGTGATGACCAACCAGCCGGAGCGGTAACCAGCGACCCGGTAGGCCTTGGAGAGGCCGTTGAAGGTCAGGCACAGCAGGTCCGGGCACAGGCTCGCGATGTTGATGTGCTCGGCGTCGTCGTAGAGGATCTTGTCGTAGATCTCGTCGGCCAGGATGAGCAGGGAGTGCTCGCGGGCCACGTCCACGATCTGCTGCAGGATCTCCTTGGAGTACACCGCGCCGGTCGGGTTATTCGGGTTGATCACCACGATGGCCTTGGTGCGCTCGGTGACCTTGGATCGGATGTCCTCGATGGAGGGGTTCCAGTTGTCCTCCTCGTCGCACAGGTAGTGCACCGGCTTACCGCCGGACAGGGACGTCGACGCCGTCCACAGCGGGTAGTCCGGGGACGGGATGAGGACCTCGTCGCCGTCGTCGAGCAGGGCCTGCATCGTCATCGTGATCAGCTCGGAGACACCGTTACCCAGGAAGACGTCCTCGACGTCGAACTCCGGGAAGCCGGGGATGACCTCGTAGCGGGCGACGATCGCGCGGCGGGCGGAGATGATGCCCTTGGAGGTGGAGTAACCCTGCGCGTGCGGCAGAGCGGAGATCATGTCGCGCATGATCACATCCGGGGCCTCGAAGCCGAACTCGGCGGGGTTGCCGGTGTTCAGCTTGAGGATCCGGTGGCCGTCGGCGGCCATGCGCTCGGCCTCCGCGTTGACTGGGCCGCGGATCTCGTAGAGAACGTTGGCCAGCTTCGAGGACTGGTTCAGGTGGCGCAATTCGCTGGGGCGTAGGGGCTTACTCATTCTTCAAACCTTGCCAGGGTGGCAAGCGTTTTGCCAGCATTTCGGCTAGTTCCGTCCGCCGTTTCCGGTTTCCGCGCCGGGGTTGTTCCCGCCACCGCGGTTGCCGCCGCCGGTGCCGCCGTCGCCGCCCGTGAGTTGGTCGATGACGTCGCCGGGGTCAGGGACGACGCCCTCGTTGCCGCCGTTGTTGCCGCCGCCGGGGTTCGGTTTCGGCTCGGGGTTGCCGTTATCGCCCTGGGTTGGTGGTTTTGGTGGGTTCGAGGAGGGCTTGCGCTTCGAGCTTGGGGCCATGCTCGAGGTCTCCTCGGAAGGCTCCGTGCTGGTCTCTTCCGGCTCCGGGGCGGGCTCGTAGTAGCCGGGGTCGACGTACCCCGGGTCCACGTAGCCGGCGTTGGGTGCGCCGGTGTTCGGGTCGCGCTCGTACTTGCTGGTGGTGGTTGCCGCCGGGCGGGACGGGGTGATCGTGCCGGTGGGGGACTCGTTGGCCTCCGCGGTGGTCTTCGCCTTGCCCATGAAGAGGATCCCGAAGGCGATGGCGGCGATGACCGCCACGGTCAAGATGATTGCCATCCAGCCCCAGGTGGGGAGCTTGCCCATGGGGGACTTCATGTCCGAGGCGAGGTTTTCGCGCCAGGGGCGGTCGTCCTCGTCCAGTTCCTCGGGGTCCTGGTCGGCCTCGGTGCTATCCTCGTCCGTTGCTTCGGGGGAGTCGTCCGCGACGGGGGAGGATGCGGTGTCGGCGTTCGTGTCGGTGTCGACGTCGCCCTGCGCGCTGTCCTGCGGGGTGTTTTCCGTTGGCTCATGCGGCGCCGGGGTAGCGCCGTCGGTCGTGGCCTCAGACATCTCCGCGTCGGTTGCGGGCGTGCTTGACCGTGCGACGTCTCGCTCAGAGTTGCCGGGGGTCGTCATTAGCTCGCCTTCTTACGTAGGGGGACGGCGGTGGGTTAGGACTGAAGTTTATGTTCTCCGATCCAGTGCTGACAATCGTGCAGGTAGGTCGCTTATCGGCGAGGTGGTGGAAAACTCCAAATGTTACTGGTGTTACTCGTGTGACTTCTTTCCTGCTTGATGTAAGATGCGAGAATGCTGAAAAACCTTAGAACTCGCCGTGGGTTCAAGCGTGCCGTCGCCGTCGCTTTCAGCGGACTGCTGGCGCTGGGCTTGGGCCTGGGGGAACTGCCCACCACCCCTAAGGCTGAGGCACAGCTGCCACCACTGCCAACCGTCCCACAGTCTTCCGACTTCCAGCTCCCGCAGGTTCAGCTGCCGAACCTCGGGGACATCCGCCTGCCGAATGGCCAGCGGGTGCAGGACGCCCTCCCACCGGGCTCCAGCCTGCCGGGCGCGCCAGCACCGGCGCCGAAGGGGCGCCCGAACAACGCCAAGCCAGCTCCGCGCATCGGCAACGGCGCGTCCATCAACGTGTACACCAAGTCCACCGGCCGCAACCGCCGGTACATCATGCACGTCCCGACCCACTACAACCCGAGCCGCCCCACCCCGGTGATCTTCGGCTTCGACGGCTGGCGCGATAGCCCGGAGAACTTCCGCCGTTACTCCCGCCTGCACGAGACGGGCGCGGCCCGCGAGGCCATCCGCATTTACCCGGAGTCCATCAACCATGGCTGGGAGGGTGCACCGTACGCCACCGTCCGCGGTGGCGAGGACCTGCGCTTCGTCACCCAGATCATCGACGAGATTGACCGCACCTACAACGTCGACCGTCGCCGCATCTACGCGACCGGCCACTCCAACGGTGGCGGCATGACCGCCGTCGTCGCCTGCCACCTGCCACACGTCTTCGCGGGTGTCGCGTCCGTGGGCGGTGCCTATTACAACCCGGTGAACTCCGGCTGTAAGAACCTGCCGATCCCGATCCTCGTGATGCACGGCACCGGCGACACGATGATGCGCTACAACGGCGGCACCCGCCACGGTGGCCGCCCGTACCTGAGCGTCCCGCGCCTGATGAACAGCTACAAGGCCCGCAATGGTTGCGCACCGCAGCCAGCGATCCACAACATCCCGGGCGGCAAGCGCCACGTCTACCGTTGCGCCCGCGCCGAGACGCAGCTGATCACCAACCCGCAGAACCACACCTGGAACCGCGTGCCGGATGCCAGCCAGGAAGTCTGGAACTTCCTGAAGCGCCAGCGCCTCTAGGTCCAGCGACCGGGAGCGAGCCGGAGGACGCCCGCCTAGGGTGGTGGGCATGACCTTCCGCCTCGACTTCCACCAATCTGCCGAACACACCGCACCTCTCCTGCTGGGAGGGGTGCTTCGTTTTGGACAGGTAGCGGTCCGCCTCACCGAGGTGGAGGCCTACGTGGGGCGCAAAGATCCCGCATCGCACGCGTACAACGGCCCAACTCCCCGGTGCGAAACGATGTTCGGCCCACCGCAGCGGCTCTACGTCTACGCCAGCTACGGGATCCACCGTGCCGGGAACCTAGTGTGCCATCTTGAGGGCGAGGCGGGCGGGATCCTGCTGCGCGCCGGGGAGGTCATCGCGGGCAGGGAACTCGTGCGTCAGCGGCGCGGGGAGAAACATGCCGAGGAGAACCTGGCCCGCGGCCCCGGAAACCTCGGCCAGGCGTTGGGCTTCGACCTACACCTCGACGGTTCGCGGGTGATACAGGTCGACGATGCGCTGGGCGTGAACAACCCCGAGGAAGGGGTGCTGTACCTGCAGCCGCCGGCGGAGCGGGCAGAGTTCGTGGCTGGGCCGCGCATCGGGATTTCGAAGAATGTGGCCGCCCCGCTGCGTTTTTGGATCCCGGGTGACCGGACGGTCAGCTCGCCGCGTGGGCGACCGCGGGCGATTTAGGTCGGGGGAACCTCGCCGGCCATGTCCACGCTCTGGGTTTCCTCGTTCCAAGTAAATGTGGCGTGAGCCTCGCCCGAACGATTGGCGACGCCTTCGCTGGGCCGGGAATAGTGGTAGACCACGTTAATCGTGTGGTCGCCAGCACGGGTGACCGTGGGCTGAAAGCCATAGGCCTCGGCGGTAGCGGTGCCGATGTATTCGCCGCGGTTAAACAGCACGATCTGGCGGGCCGACGAGGATGTCGCGCTGTGGACGGTAACGATGGACCAGGAGAGTGCGGCACAGGGATCGTAGCCGTCGGTGATCGCAGAATTCGGATCCCAATCCCACTTGGTGGGCTGAATCTTTGCGAGATTCGCGCGAATCTCCTGGTCGGCACTGCTGTTGCCACAGGCCGGGCCGGAACTCGCGGAGCCTGATCCGGAGCGTCCACGCTCTGCGGTGCCGGCGCCCCCACCCGCGCGTTCGCGGGCGTCGGTGCGCTCGGAATCCGTCTTCACGTTTGGTGGGAGGCTAGGCTTTTCTGAGTCTTGCGGTGGCACCGCGGAGGTGGTCTTGGTTTGTGTGACGGTGGAGAGCGCCGAGGCGCTTGTGTCTGTCTGGTCTGGTTCGTGGTCTGAGGAGCTGCAACCAGCCAGGGCCAGCCCCGTAGCGAGGAGGATAGGGGTCACGCGCCTCATCGGTCGAGCTTCCTTCCGAAGAAAACCCGGATATGCCACAGAGTGTTCAATAGGACGAGCATTCCTCCGGTGTGGAATAGCACGCCGATAGCAACAATGGCTGTTTCAGAGGCTTGGTAGAAGCTGTTGAGGGAGCTGCCGGAGGAGTCCTGGCCGAACAAGAGCAGGGCGAGCAGGAACAGCCATGGCAGCAGGATCAGTACCCAACCGATGAGCCACATGAGGGACTCCGTGCGCCTCCGGTCAGGATGCACGGCCAGCAATTTGAGGTCGAAGCCAACCTGGCCGGATGATTGTTGAGCTGCCTGCATGCCAAAACCTTGCGTCGGCGCAGCGGAGAAAGCGGTATGTTGTGGTGTCCCTTGCTGGGGTTGAGACCAGGGCGTCTGGCTTTGATTCGACTGGTTGTCCGATGGGGCTGGTTTGCTGTGCGAAGGGTCGCCGGAGGACGCCGGAGCTGAGTGAGAGCCGCTCGGCGCGTAGGCAGCTTCCGCTCCCTGAAGTTTGGGGCTGTCCGGGAGGATGCCGTCAGCGTAGGCGCGGAAGCGGCCGATCGTGAGCGCCGGGCCGGTCGGGTCGTCTAGGGCCTGGTCGTAGGCGGCGCGGCGGGCGTCGTTCCCGAAGAGTTTGCGGGCGGTGTTCAACCGGTCCTGGTCGGCGAGATCGTCGGTTGGAGTGGCGGTGAGTCGGTCGTCCAGGATCTTCGCGATGCTTGCGGAATCGAGCGAGCGGTCGAGGCCGAGGTCTTCGTAAATGTTGTAGTGGCTCAAGTGTTCTCCTTCTAGCATTCAGGGCTCATGATTTGTGGTGGCTGCCGGTCGCCAGGGGCGGAAACTGGTTCTGGTATCCGCTCCTAGCAGGGACTGGAGTAGTCCGCGACGCGCTGCAGCTTGCGGGCATTGCCTTCGCCACGGTTCTGGGCGGCACACACGCCAGCCAGGTCGTTCCCATATTTGATGTAGACGGGGTAGACGTACGCGCCGTCGAGACGGCTGCGGAAGGCCGCGCACTGGTCGGGGTAGGTGGCCTCCGCGCCGGGGTGTGCCGCGAGGCTCTTGCGGACCAGCGCCTTCGGGTCTTGGCCTGGGTAGACCACAACGGAATCGACGATCAGGGCGTAACTTCCGTCGCAGGGCGGGTAGGGCAGCCAGTCGCCGCCCGGAGGATCATTGTCTGAGGGTAAAGCGTTGTTCTGCTGGGAGCTGGAGGAGTCCCCCGGGGATGCCGGGGTGTCATTGCACAACAGGTGCCCCGCATACATCTTGTTCACTAGCTGGGGCGGTGCCTCAGCCTCGATGAGGGTGCCCCGCTCGTAGCAGCGGCCCCTGCTGCCACTCGAGTGGCGGCCGTCGTGTTCATAGGTGCCCCAGGAGTCCCCGGTCCAGTAGTAGAGCTCGGTGTGGTCGGTTCCGTAGTCGCCCACGAGCGCCCACTGGCCATCGCAGAAAGAGCTGACAGGCCGGTTCATATCGACATCCGCCGTTGCCTGCTCGCAGGAGCCCTTGGGTGGAGCGGCGGTTTCTTGAACGCTCGTTGGCTGTTCGTCTTTCTCAGGCTTGGCCTTTGCGGAGGGGGAAGTGGCAGTCTGGTCACGCGTGGATTCCTTCGCAGCAGCGGTCTGCTCCGGAGAGTCGCGCGTCGTGAGGTACCAGCCGCCTCCGCCGAGCAGTGAGAGTGCCAGAACAGCGACGGTGGCGATGAGGATGGTCGGCTTCTTCGACGATTTCTGGGGCTCTTCGGGGGTCCAGGTGCCGCTTGGGTCCTCGGGAGGCGTCGGGTAAATGCCGGCGGAATTACCGGGATTCTGATTGGGGGAAGCGGCTGGCTGATCCCACTGGTTGCTGTATCCCCACTGGTCCTCTGGGTTCATCGGCGCCCTCCATGGCATCCGCGAATGCGATATCGGATCACATGCTTTATGTCATGCTTGCGCCGTAGACGTTACATTTCAGCTCGCCGTTCGAATCGTGAAATGCGCTTTCGCTAATCCCTTGCAAAGTTTAAGGCGCAAACATTACAGTTGAACGTGCCGAGAAGTCACGAGGGGCAGGCGGTGAGGTCTGCATTTGCACTGCTCAATCCAGATATTTTGGCTGCACTGACCATCCGTAGTGGGCAGGGGGCCAGGGTGCTAAGCCAAACAACGACGCCCCCACGTAGGGGTAGCGAAGGAGGACCATGCCTACCCCGCGCAAAAACAAGCGTGAGCTCAACGCCGCAGAACGCATCGGCACTCATAATCGGTTGACGTTTTCCCCCGACCTCCTACGGGAAATTGCCACCGAGATTGGGTACGACGAACACCCGGCCTTTGACGGGGACGCCTTGGCCTCCACGGCTAATTTTTTCGACATCACCGACGTGATCGAACTGCTCGTGAGGGCGAAGATTGCCGACTTCCGGTTGCTTAACACCGCGGCGCAGGCGCAGGAAGCGCAGGTAGCTAGCGGCGTCCTAAAGAAAATCTTCGCAGGCGACTACATGACTCGCGAGCAGGTTCACAACAGGCTCCCCTCCGAGACCGTCGTGCTGTTCAAGATGGGGCCGCCCCGCCTCTGGGGCTACGCGGTACGGCAACGCGCACCACGTCGGGCTGCGGAGATTATCCCCTCCTCATTCCACCGGGATCTGACGGGGCCGTACACGGATGCTGAGGAGGCCTGGTTGGGGGCCAATGTTGTGGACGCGTCCAACGTCGAAGGGCTTAGCACGATTGTTGACGACGTCCCGGTGGACGAGGATCGCTACCAGCGGCTCCGATTGGGGATGTCGCTGTCCGACTCCTATGACCAGGTGTGGAGTTCCGCGCGCGGACACTGGCGGCTAAGCCCCGAGACGCGGTACATCATCCCCTCGCGCTACGGATGGTGCCCTTATGTTTTCCGAATTGCGGACGGTGGTTGGCGTCGCGACGAGTTCGATGGCGGGGCGGACCGTTTCATGGCGACGCGCGGGTTTTATGTGGATTATGAGAACAATCGGCTCATCGAGCTAGGGGAGCCCGATCCGAATAATGCGTGGCGCCCGCGCCTGAGGGTGGCCGATCAGCCGCCAACTGAGCGCGATATGGAGGTTGCGGGGGTTCTCAACGGCTCCGTCATTGCACTGGGGGCGCAGCAGCGCAATCCAGTGATTCGGTTGCGCCAGCGGGGGAGGCGGCTCTTCTAGAGAGGGGGCTGTATTGAGGCCGGCTGCGGGAGGTGGGGGTCGTCTCTCCCAGCTGTTCGAGTTTGGCCGGTCATCAAAAAAATTAATTCAATAGAAAGAACCGCACCTGCTACCGAAGCAGGTGCGGTTCTTTAGTTCAGGGCCGGTGCCCCTGGGGCCGGTCCTTAGGCGTTAGGGGCGCCTGGGGCACCCGGTGCGCCCGGGGTGTTGCGGGTCAGCTTGATGACCTCACCCTCGGTGGTCGCGCCACCGGCCGGCTTATCCGCGGCCGGAGCAGCGGGAGCCTCAGCGGCCTTTGGCGCCTC
>NZ_JASLIP010000021.1 GCF_030152825.1 Corynebacterium sp. | reverse complement strand
CGGCGGTGGCTTCCTAAACAGAAGATGGGCGGCGGACTGCAGAGCATCCGGGTCCAGGCCGCGAGTGAATCCAGCGGCGGACTCCGCAGGCCCCACCGGGACGCCGTAACTGGCCAGCTGCTTGATGGCGCGCTCCACGCGCTGCTGTTGCCTCATCGGAGCACCTCAGCGATGGCACCTGCCGCACTATGGTCGGCATCCTCGGCATCACGGGCCAGGTTCGAAGCTGCCCGCGCCTCCGCTGCGACCTGCTCGGACTGGTGCTGGCGCAGCCCGTGCAGCTGCGCCAGCACGCGCTCGATGCGGTGCCCCTGCGCGCTCAAGCCCTCCCCGAACGCACCAGCCGCGATGTCTGGCCTCTGACCCGCCAACAGTTGCGACCAGGACTGCTGGTGGCGCGCCAGCAGCTCCGCGTATTCGAGCAGCTTCTGCGGCTCCACCGCAAGCGACTTCGACCCCTCAGACACGTCCCCCGCGCCCCCTTCGCGCATCGCGCCCGATGTCTACCGGTCGTGGTCGGCACCGGGCAGCAAAAAACCTTCCGCCCTATTAGACAACGCCAAGGGGCGAAAGGTTCCCGAAAATCCGAAATCCGCGGACGATCTGCGGGCCTAGGCCCGCGCCTTGCTAGACCTCGGCGACGACCGCAGCCAGCTGGCCGGCGATCTTGCGCGCCGTCGCGGAATCCGCGGCCTCCACCATCACGCGGAACAGCTCCTCGGTGCCGGACGGGCGCAGCAGCACTCGGCCGGTCTCGCCGAGCTCCTCCTCCGCCTTAGCGATGGCCTGCTTCACCCGCTCGTCGCCAGCGATCGCGGCCTTATTGGAGACCGGGACGTTAATCAGTGTCTGCGGCAGCACCTGCATCGCGGACGCCAACTCCGCCAGCGTCTTGTCTGTCGTCGCCATCCGCGCCATCAGAAACAGCCCCGTGAGCAGACCGTCTCCGGTCGTGCCGTGCTCCGGGATCACAATGTGGCCGGACTGCTCGCCGCCCAGGGAGTAATCCCCAGCGCGCAGGTCCTCCACCACGTAACGGTCGCCCACCTGCGTCTGCCGCAGCGTGATGCCGTTGCGCTCCATCGCCAGCTTCAGCCCGAGGTTGGACATCACCGTCGCGACCAGCGTGTTGCGCTTCAGCTCGCCGCCGTCCTTCATCGCCAGCGCGAGAATCGCCATGATCTGGTCCCCGTCGACGACGTTGCCCTCCGCGTCCACAGCGAGGCAGCGGTCGGCGTCGCCGTCGTGCGCCAGGCCCAGGTCCGCACCATGCTCGACGACGGCCTTCTGCAGCTGGTCGATGTGCGTGGAACCGACACCGTCGTTGATGTTGTAGCCATTCGGCTTATTCGACACGGCGACGACCTCGGCGCCCGCGGCCTCGTAGGCCAGCGGGGCGGCCTGGTACGCCGCGCCGTGGGCGCAGTCCACTACGACCTTGATGCCGTCCATACGGGTGTGCACGGCCTGCTGCAGGTGGTGCAGGTAGCGGTCCAGCGCGCTGTGGGACTGGTCGAAGACCCGGCCGATGGCCGCGCCGGTGGGGCCATCCTCCGGGAGCTTGCCCATCTCCTGCTCGATCTCGTCTTCGATCCCGTCCTCGAGCTTGCGCCCGCCGATGGCGAAGAACTTGATGCCGTTATCCGGCATTGGGTTGTGGCTCGCGGAGACCATAACCCCCATGTCGGAGCCATAATCGTCGGTCAGGAACGCGACCGCCGGGGTGGGCAGCACGCCCACGTCCAGCACGTCCACTCCCTGCGAAGCCATGCCTGCAGACAGGGCGGCGGTGAGCATCTCCCCGGACACGCGCGGGTCCCGGCCGATGATCGCGGTCGGGCGGCGGTCAGTGGACTTCTTTTCCGTCAGTACCCGGGCCGCCGCCGCGCCCAGCCGCATTGCCAGCGGGGCGGTCAGCTTCTCATTTGCAAGGCCACGGACACCGTCGGTTCCGAACAATCTTCCCATGGCTTAATAGCTTACAAGAGGCCACAGACACCGCCCGGTTGCGGCGCGAGCGGGTGCAGGAGCTCGCCCCTACCAGCGGCGATCCGCCTGGTCGAAGAACTCCCGCTCGTAGACCGCGGCGTTGAGATACGCGGACGTCGCCGCCTTCCGCTCCTCCTCGCTTGCCGCCTCTAAGGCCGCCTCGGTGCGCTGGATCGCCTCGCGCGCCCCGGAGAGGAACTCCTCGTCAGCGTAGGTATCGAGCCAGGCCTTGAACGGGTGGGCGTCGTGGTTCGCCCGCGTCAGCTCCAGCCCGATCTCCGCGTACAGCCAGAAGCACGGCAGCACCCCGGCGACCCCGCACACATACGGCTCCACCGCGGCCGTCGCGACCAGGAAGTTGGTGTACGCAAGCGTGACCGGGGACGGCGCCACCGGATTCGCAGACGCGTCCTCGATCCCACGGCCCTTCAGCCAGGAACGGTGCAGCTCTGCCTCGCCCTCGATGCAGCCGGCCGCGGAGTTCGCCCACATCACCTGGCCCGCGGAATCCGGG
>NZ_JASLIP010000011.1 GCF_030152825.1 Corynebacterium sp. | reverse complement strand
AACTAGCGGCGCTCCAGCTCCTCCAGGATCGCGCGCATCTCCGTGCGGCGTACCTTGCCCATCTGGTCAGCCGGCAGCGTTGCCACGTGGAAGAACTCCCGCGGCACCTTATAGCCAGTCAGCACCTTCTTGCAATGCTGGCGCAGCGAATCGTGCAGCTTCTCGCCCACGCGGCGCGGCTCGTGCTCCTCGCCCTCCGCGGCTTCCGCCAGCGTCACCGCGGCGACCACGCGCTCGGAGCCGTCCTCCTTCGACAGGCCCACCACGGCGGCCTCCTTGACCTCCGGGTGCTCCAGCAGAGCCTCCTCCACCTCGGCGGGGTAGACGTTGAACCCGCCGGTGACGATCATTTCCTTCAGGCGGGAGACGATCTTCACGAAGCCATCGGCCTCCATCACGGCCATATCACCCGTGCGGAACCAGCCATCCGCGAAGATCTTCTCGTTGAGCTGCTCCTGGTGCAGGTAGCCGCCGAAGACCTGCGGCCCGCGCACCACCAGCTCGCCCTCCTCGCCGTAGTCCAGCACCTTCGTGGGGTCGTCCTGATCCACCACACGGGCCTCCGTATCCGGGAACGGAACACCGACGTAGCCGGGGCGACGGTCATCACTCATCGGGTTACCCAGCACGATCGGGGAGGTCTCGGTCAGGCCGTAGCCCTCAACCAGGCGGCCGTGGGTGAGCTTCTCCCAGTTCTCCACCGTTTCCACCGGCAGGGCAGAAGCACCCGAGAAGGAGTTCCGCATCGTGGACAGGTCGAGGTCCTTCTCCTCCGCCAGCTTCACGATCGCCTGGTACAGGGCCGGCACGCCCGGCACCCAGGTCGGCTTCTTCTTCTTAATCACCTGCTGCAACAGGGAAGGCTCCGGTGCCGGGAGCAGCAGCAACTCCCCGCCGATCAGCGGTGCCAGCGCACCGTTCATCGTCATGCCATAAGCGTGGAACATCGGCAGCGCCGCCAGCATCCGCTCCGGATCGGCCTGCTCGCCCAGGCCCGGCACCCACGCCTTGCCCTGGATCAGGTTCGCGCAGATATTCCGGTGGCTCAGCACCGCGCCTTTCGGCGAACCGGTCGTGCCCGAGGTGTACAGAATCAACGCCGGGGACTCCGGCTGCACCATCGGCAGAGCATCCTGAATCGCGCGGCGACCCAACCCCGGAGCCATCGCGTCCACGGCGGCGTCCCAGTCCTCGAACTGAGTCGGCCCACCCGTCAGCTTCGCCTTCGCCTTGCGCAGCGCCGGCACCGGCAGGGAGAGCGCGACCCGCTGCAGCAGCGGCATCGACTTCGTGATGTTCACCGTGAACACCTTCTCCAGCGGGGTGGTGTCCACCAGGTGTTGCGCACTATCGGCCGAATTATCCCAGAACACCGCGACCTTCGCGCCGTGATCCGCGAACGGCCCTTCCAGCTCGTGCGCCGTGTACAGCGGGTTGTGGTACACCGCCGTGGCCCCCAGCGAGACGATCGCGTAGAACGCCACCAGGTTCGCCGGGCAATTCGGGAGGACGACGGCCACCCGGTCGCCGCGCTTCACGCCGTTTTCCTTCAGGACGGCCGCGGCCTTATCCACCAGCTCACCGAACTCGCTGTAGGTGATCTGCGTGCCCAGGAACCACATCGCATCCCGCTTGCCGTACTTACTCACCGCATCCCGGAAGATGCTGACCAGGGTGGTCTCCCCGTAGTCCAGGTTTGGGGCGGTCCCTTCCGTATAGAACTTCAGCCACGGCTTGGCCTGGTCAGAAGAGCTGTTCTGGGACGGTGCGGTGCTCACGGTGGGGTTCCTCCGGACGTTTGAGGGCAGTAGGTGGGGGTGAATTAAGCCCGATTCACGATGATATGCCAGCCTCCCTTACTCGCGTGTCGACTTCGCTTTAGTCGGTGATCGTCTTCCGGGAGAGCACCACCGTGGAGACGATCATGATGATCAACGCGGCGGCCATGTAAATCCACTGGTAGCCGGAGACGTCGAACTTCTCGCCCAGGATCGTGTACCCCAGCGCGAAAGCGAAGATCGGCTCCACCACCGTCATCGCCGGCAAAGAGTTCTTCAACGGGCCCGCGTTGAAGGAGGCCTGCTGCACCGCCGTGCCGATCGCCGCGAGACCAATCAGCCCCCACAGCTCCCAGCTGATCAGCAGATTCAGCACCCCAGAGCGGGAGAAAATATCCGTCACGGCCTTGGAGAGCACCGCCACATAACCCATGATCCCGCCGGTGATCGAGCCCAAGATTAGCGCCCGATTCGCATGGCGCAGCCCCCGGGAAATCAGGTACATCACCGTGAAAATCACCACGCCGATACCCAGCGCCGTCAGCCACCGCGGCAGGGAAGGCTGCGCCACCCCAGCCTGGGGGCGACCCAAAACCACGATCACCGCCACCGCAACCGTCAGCAACGCCGCCCACGCCGTCTCCGATTTCGAAATTCGGCGGCCAGAAAGCTTCGCTGAGAGCGGCAGGGTGAACATCAGGGAGAGCACCAGAATCGGCTGCACGACCAACAATGTGCCGAAAGCCAGCGCGACAATCTGGAAGGCATAGCCCAAAAAGGACAGACCCAGCCCGGCCCACCACCGCACACGGGTGATCGCCGCGACCACAGAAGAGGTATCCGTCCCACCGGAATCCTCGGCGACCCGGTGCCGAACCACCGTGCCCCACGCGATCGTGAGCGCGGAGGCGAGACCGAAGAAAATCGCCAGTGCGTTACTATGCATCATCGGCTTCCACCCTAAACCAGGCCCGGTTGCCCCCGGCGAGCGACCTACTATAGGGGTGCGCCTGCGCCTACTGTAATCTGTGTGACACGTAACACGCCCCACAACGGCAACACGAAAACCACCCCAAATAACTCCGAGCATCCGGGAAGGCGGGCCAAAACTACATGGCACTCATCGTGCAAAAATACGGCGGCTCCTCGCTGGAATCAGCAGAGCGCATCCGCAGCGTGGCGGAACGGATCGTGGACACTAAAAAGCAGGGCAACGACGTGGTCGTCGTCTGCTCCGCCATGGGTGACACCACCGATGAACTCCTGGACCTCGCCGAGCAGGTCAACCCCGTGCCACCGGCCCGCGAGATGGACATGCTCCTCACCGCCGGTGAGCGCGTCTCCAACGCCCTCGTGGCCATGGCAATCGCGTCGCTGGGCGCCGACGCGCAGAGCTTCACCGGCTCCCAGGCCGGCGTGATCACCACCGAGCGCCACGGCAACGCACGCATTGTCGAGGTCACCCCAGGCCGCGTCCGCGAGGCGCTCGACGAGGGCAAGATCTGCATCGTCGCAGGCTTCCAGGGCGTTAACCGCGAGACGAAGGACATCACCACCCTCGGCCGCGGTGGTTCCGACGCCACCGCCGTCGCCCTCGCGGCAGCCCTGAACGCGGACGTCTGCGAGATCTACTCCGACGTCGACGGCGTCTACACCGCCGACCCGCGCATCGTCAGCGATGCAAAGAAGCTGGATAATATCAGCTTCGAAGAGATGCTGGAGATGGCCGCCGTCGGCGCCAAGGTCCTCATGCTCCGCTCCGTGGAGTACGCCCGGGCCTTCGACGTCCCCCTGCGCGTGCGCTCCTCATACAGCAACGACAATGGCACCCTAGTTTCCGGATCGATGGAGGATATTCCAGTGGAAGAAGCAGTACTCACGGGCGTTGCCCACGACCGCTCCGAGGCGAAGATCACCGTCGTCGGCATCCCAGACGCGCCGGGCGAGGCCGCCCGCATCTTCCGCGCCGTCGCGGACGCCGAGATCAACATCGACATGGTGCTGCAGAACGTCTCCAAGCTGGACGACAACCGCACCGACATCACCTTCACCTGCCCGCGCGAGGACGCCGCCCGCGCCGTGAAGCTGCTCAAGGGAATGCAGGAGTCCGGCGACTGGCAGAACGTCCTCTACGACGACCAGGTCGGCAAGGTCTCCCTCGTCGGCGCCGGCATGAAGTCCCACCCGGGTGTCACCGCCGACTTCACCGAGGCGCTGCGCGACGCGAACGTCAACATCGAGCTCATCTCCACCTCCGAGATCCGCATCTCCGTGCTGATCCGCGAGCACGACGTCGATAAGGCCGTCACTGCCCTGCACGACCGCTTCCAGCTGGGTGGCGACGAAGAGGCCACCGTCTACGCCGGAACCGGCCGCTAAACACTACGCTGGGGGCCGTTGGGGCGCCGGGTGCGCACCGCGCCCCGCAGTGCCCCCGCGGCCCCATAAAACTTCTCTAAAACAATCTTTTAAGGACTGATTTCCCGTGACCACGCTTGCTGTCGTCGGCGCCACCGGCCAGGTCGGCCAGGTGATGCGCGACCTGCTCCAGGAGCGCAACTTCCCAGCCGATCAGGTGCGCTTCTTCGCCTCCTCCCGCTCCGCAGGCAAGGAGCTGGAGTTCGGTGGCAAGAAGATTGTTGTTGAGGACGTCGCCGCCACGCCGACCGAGGAGCTCAAGGGCATCGATATCGCTCTGTTCTCCGCGGGTGGCGCGACCTCCCGGGAGCACGCCCCGCGCTTCGCGGAGGCCGGTGCGACCGTGGTGGATAACTCCTCCGCTTGGCGCAAGGACACCGAGGTTCCGCTCATCGTCTCCGAGGTCAACCCCGGCGATAAGACTGGTGCCGGCAAGGGCATCATCGCGAACCCGAACTGCACCACCATGGCCTGCATGCCGGCACTGGGCGCGCTGCATAAGGAAGCCGGCCTGACCCACCTGCACGTCTCCTCCTACCAGGCGGTCTCCGGCTCCGGGCTGGCTGGCGTGCAGACCCTGATGAACCAGCTGCGCGAGAACCTGGACAAGATGGAGCAGCTCGTGGAGGACGGCTCTGCCTTCACCGCAGAAGACCTCGGCCCCTACGTGGCGCCGATCGCCTTCAACTCCCTGCCGCTGGCCGGCAACCTCGTGGATGACGGCACTGGGGAGACCGACGAGGAGCAGAAGCTGCGCAACGAGTCCCGCCGCATCCTGGGCATCCCGGAGCTGAAGGTCTCCGGAACCTGCGTGCGCGTCCCGGTGTTCACCGGTCACATGATGACCGTGCAGGCAGAGTTCGCCAATGAGCTGACCGCGGACCGCGCCCGCGAGATCCTGGAGTCCACCCCGGGCGTGAATGTCGTAGACGTCCCGACCCCGCTGCAGGCCACCGGCATCGACGACACCCTCGTGGGCCGTATCCGCCAGGACCAGGCGGTCGACGGCAACCGTGGCCTGGTGTTCGTCGTTGCTGGCGATAACCTGCGCAAGGGCGCCGCGCTGAACACCATCCAGATCGCGGAGCTGCTGCTCGATAAGTAGCCCGCTGCCAGTGCTCGGGGACTGCTGAGCACTGCCTGGCGCAGCCGGGCGCATAGCGAAAGGGAGCGGCCTAGCATCACGCTAGGCCGCTCCCTTTGTCTTAGCCGAGGGGTTCCTCGCGGAGGCTAGCCGCGGTCAGTGTTGTTGCTTGTGCCCTCGTCGGGGGTGGTGCCCTCAGCAGGATCGATGCCCTCGCCAGCATTCGCCTGCGGGGTGCCGTGGGTGGCAGTGCCATTCCAAGCAAGAGCGCCGTTCTCAGCGCCCGCGCCATTCGCGGCACCCGGGGTGCCCGCGCCGGCCTGCGCGCTGTCCTCCGCGCCAACGGGCTCGCCAGTCTCGCCGAAGACCTGCTGATCCTCATTGGCCTCCTGCTCATCGCGCAGCTGACCCACCGCGATCAGCGCGATGCCCAGCACCGACCAGGCCAGCAGCACCAGCAGTGGCTGCCACAGCGCGGCATCCGGGAAGTGCACCAGCAGCTTGTTCAGCTTCGTCACCGCACCCGGGGCCAGGGCCTCGCCGAGGTTGCCCAGCGTACCCAGGAACTCGCGTGGCTCGTTCGCCCCGGAGAGCGGGTAGGCCAGCACCGGGATCGCCACACCGATCCACGCCCCGTAGCTGCCCAGCAGGGAGCCGAGGCCCGCCACCGGAGCGGCAACAGCCAGGATGCCCAGGGTGAAGGAGAGCCACAGGGAGACCAGGTTCCCGTCCACATAACCCACCGTCAGCACGGTGACCACAGCCGCGATCAGGCCGCCGAGCACCGAGCCCGCCAGCAGAGTCAGCACGCGCTGCTGCGCACCGCGCAGCAGCCCCACCGAAGCAAGCCCCAGCAGCAGACCGGCGAAGACCAGCGGAAGCGTCATCTTCCCCAGCGTCTTGCCCTGCTGCTCCTGCTCGGACATCGGGACCAGGTCCTGGATATCCGGGCCGGCCATCGCGGCCTGCATGACCTCCTCGGAAGGCTGCTTGCCCTCGAGCTGCGCGCGCTGCGCCGGCAGCTGGTTGACCTCCTGGGCGAACTCCGCGATAGAGCGGGAAGGCTCCAGGCCATTCGCGGACGCCAGCAGCGCACGCACCTGACCCGGCTCATCCGAGATCACCAACGCGCCCTGCACGTCGTTGTTCTTCACCGCGGTGCGCGCGGCGGAGGCGTCCTCGTAGCGCTCCATCTTGAAGGGGATGGCGAGCTGGTTCTGCTCCGCGACCTCCTTCATCTGGCTGTCAAGCTCATTAAAGGTCTTCTCCGAGGCCGCGATGCCCACCGGGATGTTCTGCGGTTCGGCATTCTGGGCGGGCCACAGGAAGGTCAGGAAGATCACCGCGATGGCTGCGATCGACATGATCGCCGTGCCGATGGATAGCGCCATCGGTCCCGCGAGCTTCTTCTGTTCCTGTTCTTCGCCCGGGACGACGTCATCCGCGGTGCCGTCCGCAGGAACCGCACCGTTCACCGGGGTAGCGCCGTCGGTGACGGTGCCGTTGGCGACAGTGTCGTCAGCAGCGGTGCCCTGCGCGGCGACGTCGCCGGTCGGGACGTCCCCGCGAGCCGCAGCGCTACCGTCGGTCGCTGCGCTGCCCTCGGCTGCGGCAGCGCTGTCGGTTGTCGCGGCGCGATCAGCGCCCGCGGGCCCGGTCGCGTCCGGGCCCTCAGCCGGGTCGGTGGGGTCTTGGTTATAGGGATTCGCCATCTCGTGCGTCACGACCCTTTCATGACGGTTGGGGAAGGTTGACCTTCCCGATGCTAGCGTCTCCCGCCACCCGGCGAACAGGGAGTAGGCGAACCGTGCTTGCTGCGAGGTCTCCGCGGCCTCGGCGCCACGCGGCGCGGTCGGCTTAGCGCTGGGCCCCGCAGCAACCCGGTGCGCACGGCGCACCGTCGCAGGTGCCGCCGAAGTTCGGTACCGTCCCCAGCTTCTTCACCAGCTCCGCAGCAGCACGCTGCGCCTCGGTGAACTCAGCGACCGGCAGCTCGTCGTCAGCGACCTCCGCGACCAGGTCCACGATCATGCTGGCGAAGCTCTTATCCAGGCCCGGCGTGGCTGCCCGCACGAAGGGCACCCCGTGCTCCTCCGCGACCTCCCGGACCTCCGTGTCCAGGTCCCACAGGACCTCCACGTGGTCGGTGATAAAGCCCACTGGGCACAGCACGATCGGGTGCTCATTACCCGCCGCCACGCGCGCCTCGAGGTGATCGCACACATCCGGCTCCAGCCACGGCACGTGCGGTGAGCCAGAACGAGACTGCCACACCAGCTCCACGTCATAGGGAGTGCCCACGCCCAGATCCACGCCCGCGGTCTCGCCCGTGTGGGCCGGGCCGTCCCCGCGGCCGCCCACCGGCATGCCCGCCGCCAGCTGACCCGTCCACCCCAGGGACGCAGCCGAACCCGGCCGGCCAGCGAAGCTCGAAGCCTCCTGGATCAGGCGGGATGCATTCAGCACCTGCTCCGAGTACAGGTTGCCCCCGAAGCTGCGCGGGCCGCCGGTATCGTCCGCCTTATTGGGCACGGAGTGGGCGGTAAACACCAGGTCGGCGTCGTCCTGAACGGAAGCGGGAAGCTCCGCGCGCGCCGCGTCCACCGCAGCGGCGAAGGCAGCGACGAACGCCGGGTGATCGTGGAAGTGCGGCAGGCGCTGCACCTTAGGTGCCTGAAGCCCAGCCTCGCGCACCGCATCCAGGGCGCGGCGAATGTCCTCGTTGTACTGGCCACAGCCCGAGTAGCCACCCCACGCGCTGGTGACGAACACGTACACCGTGTCGAAGCCCTCGCGGGCCAGCTGCACCATCGTGTCCTCTACATAAGGCTCCCAGTTGCGGTTGCCGAAGAACACGGGCAGGTCCACGCCACGGCTGGCCAGCTCGGCCTCGACATTCGCGATGATCTGCTTGTTCTGATCATTGATGGGGGAGCGCCCACCCAGGGCGTAATAGTGTTCCCCGACCTTCTCCAGTCGCTCCCGGGGGATACCCCGGCCGCGGGTCACGTTCTCCAGGAACGGGATCACGTCCTCCGACTTCTCGGGCCCGCCGAAGGAGAGGAACAGCAGAGCCGACCGGCCAGCCGGTGCGGCAGCGAAAGCAGAATCCGTAGCGCTCATAACCTAAGACTGTAGTGGGCTCGCTGGGTTCTTCCCCAACTCGTGCCGCAGCGCGTCGGTCAACTCCGGGGTGCGGAACTCGTGACCCATATCGGCCAGCACGGCGGGGCGGACATTCTGATCCGCCAACGCCAGCTCCGCGGCACCATCCTCACCCAGCAGCAGGCGGGGCCCGGCCGCCGGAACCGGCACCTGCAACTTGCCCCGCAAACCCCCTGGGATCACCGGGTTGCCACCCACCTCCGCCAGCGTGGCCATGAACTCCCGGTTGCACACGATCCCCGGCGCCACCGCGTTCACCGGCCCCTGTAGCATCGGGTCGGTCAGCGCCCGGTGGTAGATGTCCACCAGGTCATTCATCGCGATCCACGGGAAGAACTGCCGCCCGTCGCCGAGCGCCCCGCCGCCCAGCTTGGCCTGCGCGGTCAGCAGATCCAGCAGCGCGGTGCCCGCGGCCATTACCAGGCCGGTACGTACCTGCACGACGCGCAGCCCGGCGGCCATCGCGGGCTCCGTCGCGGCCTCCCAGTCCCGGACGATCCGGCCCAGCGTCGAGGACTCATCCGCCGGGGTGGCCTCATCCACCGGCTCCGAGGCATCCGCCCCGTAGAAGCCCACCGCCGAGGCGGACACGAAGGTGTGCACCCGATCCGTGCGCGCCGCTAGCTCCGCGAGCTTCCGGGTCGGCTCGATCCGCGAGCCCGCGACCTTCGCCAGGTGCTCATCCGTAAACCTGCCAGCAATCGAGCTGCCAGCCAGGTGCACTACCGCATCCACGTCGGCCAGCAGGTCCTCGGCAGGGTACTGCGGGTCCCACTGCCGGTACTGCACCGCCGCTCCGCCCGGGCGCGCATTCGCCTCATCGATCAGCGGCTGCGGGTTCCGGCTCAGCCGGATCACCCGATGCCCCGCCAGCTGCAGCAGCGCGCACAGCTGCGTGCCCACCGCACCGCTTGCTCCGGTCACCGCGATCGTCATCTCGCCGGTGGACTCCCCGGCCCAGCCCCGGGCCTGCTGCAGGTGCTTCAGGTCCCCAGCCAGCTGCGCCTGCCGGTAGCCGAAAACACCCTTGAGCAGCTGGTCTGCGACGAAGCTGGGCGCGTTCGTGGTGATCCGATCACGCAAGATCGTCCCGCCGCCGGGATGGACGTCCTGAAAAGAATGGACATGGCGCCAACCGAACGCCGAACCGATCCCGGGAGTCGCGCAGACGTCCGAGAACTGCGCCGGGGAGTCCACGTGCGCCGGTCGCCCATCGCTGGCCGCGACGAGCGGGTGGTAGAACCCCGGGTCGTGCTTGCCCTCCCAGACCACGCCGCCGGGGAAGCGCATGCGAGTAAGCCCGCTTTTCAGGTTCCCGGCCTCCTGCAGCAGTCGCACGCGCGTGAAACCAGGGGTCAGCCGGGTGACGATCCCCGGCGTGGCGTGCACGCCCCAGACCTGGTCAATGGGGTGATCTAGGGTCTGTTCGAAGACTGTCTCGCTCATGACCCCCAGGGTACGCGCGCTAAATTTTTAGGACGTCAGGCTCGGGCGCTACGCCTGCCGCAGCCGCCGCCCCAGGTGGGTGGGCCCGGTGGCCTCGGCCTGCTGGCGTTCCTGGCGACGCTGCTGCGCCTGCTGCATGTCGACCAGGTCGGCCCGGGCGCGAGCAACACGGGAACGGATGGTGCCGGTGCGCACGTTCGCGATCTTCGCGGCCTCGGCGTAGGTGTAGCCCAGCATCTGGGTGAGGATCAGCGCCTCCCGGCGGTCGGTCTCCAGGGAGTTCAGCATGTCTTGGGTATCCAGCCACTCCGCCCAGCTGGAGCCGCCCGTGGTCTCTGCCGCGGGGGTGTCGCCGGCGGCGTCCTCCCACTCGGCGGCGGACTTGCGGGGGCGGGCCATGTCGTGGCGGATGCTATCCACCCACACACGCCGGGCCAGGGAAAGGATCCAGGTGCGGGCCGTGGAGCGGGCGGCGAAGCGGGGGAGGGCGGAGAGCACGCGCAGGTAGGTCTCCTGGGTGAGGTCATCCGCCTGATCCGGGTTGGCCAGGTGGGCGAGCAGCCGCCAGACGTCGTCGTGGGTGGCGGCGATGAACTCGTTGAGCGCTGCCTTGTCTCCCCGGGCAGCACGCAGCGCGAGGTCGGTGACGTGCGCGTCGACCTCGGCGGTGTGGCCGTGGCGCCCAGCGGGGGAGGGAGAGAAGTTGCTCATGTTAAAAGCCAGTCTAGCAGTGGCCTGCGGTTTTGAAGCTTTTCTCCGTGCCGGGGTGCGGGCGTGGCGGCCGCCAGCGCTTTGATAGGCGGGGGCGATGGTTGCGCGCCGATTCAATAGGGTCTAGCCTATTGAATAGACCTTGATTGATAGGCAAACGCTGTGGCGGCATAGTCGCCACTGTGGCAACCTGGGTGATGGAAGCCACATTCCCTAAGGAGGATCACCGTGACTGACCAGAAGAACACCGGCAACCTGACCGCGAAGGACATCGCATCCCGGGGCGTGTGCCCCGTCACCGGTCATGCCACCCGAAACAACGGTGCTCCCATCACCACCCAGGAGCACTCCGCCACCGTCGGAGACCAGGGGCCGATCGCGCTGCACGATGTCTCGCTGGTGGAGAAGCACCAGTCCTTCAACCGCGAGCGCATCCCGGAGCGCAACGTCCACGCCAAGGGGTCCGGCGCATTCGGTGAGCTGACGATTACCGAGGATGTCTCCCAGTACACGAAGGCCGACCTCTTCCAGAAGGGTCGCGTCACCCCGATGCTCGCCCGCTTTTCCCTGGTCGCCGGAGAGCTCGGCTTCCCGGATACCGTGCGCGACGTGCGTGGCTTCAGCCTGAAGTTCTACACCCAGGAGGGTAACTACGACATCGTGGGCAACAACACCCCGGTGTTCTTCCTCCGCGATGGCGTGAAGTTCCCGGACTTCATCCGCTCCCAGAAGCGCCTGAACAACGGCCTGCGCTCTGCGGACATGCAGTGGGACTTCTGGACCCGTTCCCCGGAGTCCGCCCACCAGGTCACCTACCTCATGGGCGACCGCGGCATCCCGGCCAACTTCCGCCACATGGACGGCTTCGGCTCCCACACCTATCAGTGGATCAACGCCGCCGGTGAGCGATTCTGGGTGAAGTATCACTTCAAGACCCGCCAGGGCTGGAAGACCCTTACCGATGAGGAGGCCAACCAGATCGTCGGTTCCGGCGACTTCGACCACAACCGTCAGGACCTCTTCGACGCCATCGAGCGCGGCGACTACCCGACCTGGGATGTCAAGGTGCAAATCATGCCCTTCGAGGAGGCCAAGGACTACCGCTGGAACCCCTTCGATCTGACCAAGACCTGGTCCCAGAAGGACTACCCGCTGATCGACGTGGGTCACTTCACGCTGAACCAGAACCCGGAGAACCACTTCGCGCAGATCGAGCAGGCCGCCTTCGCGCCCTCGAATATCGTGCCGGGCGTGGGCTTCTCCCCGGACAAGATGCTGCTCGCCCGCGTTTTCGCCTATCAGGACACTCAGCGTTACCGCCTCGGTGCTAATAACTCCCAGCTGCCGGTGAACCGCCCGATCCGCCAGGATCTGAACCGGTACAACACCAAGGACGGCGCGATGGCCTACGAGTTCCCGCCGCGCGACACCCCGGTGTATTCCCCGAACCGCTTCGAGCGAGGCGAGGGCACCCAGGACACCTCCGACGGTTCCGGCGTGGTCCAGAAGGGCGTGGCTGCCGGCGAGTCCCAGTACGGCTTCGGCCGTGGCGCGGAGTCCGGCACCGGCCTGGCTGATGAGCTGGGACTGTTCGACGAGAACTACGGCGGCGACCTGACCTTCGGCGCATACCACCGCCACCCGGAGGACGACGACTTCGTGCAGGCCGGTCAGCTCGTCCGCGAGGTCATGGATGACGAGCAGCGCGAGCGCTTGGCCAAGAACATCGCAGGTGCGATGGCCGGTGTTTCCGAGCAGGTGGAACAGCAGTGCTACACCTACTGGGGCCACGTGGACGAAGAGCTTGCGGCGCGGGTGAAGGAAGTCTTCACCGCCAGCAAGTAAGTACACTCGGGCAGCAGAGCAAGGTTTGAAGCAACCAGCGAAGGAGTTTTCGATGAGCAAGGCGCTGTACAACGCGAAGTCACTGTCCACCGGCGGCGGCCGAGACGGCCACGTCGCTACCTCGGACCGGCAGATCGACGTGGACGTCCGCCCGCCGAAGGAGCTCGGCGGCTCCGGCGAGGGCACCAACCCGGAGCAGCTCGTCGCTGCCGGCTGGGCGGCCTGCTTCAACGGTGCACTGCAGAAGCAGATGAAGGACAACGATGTGGACCTCTCCAAGGCCCCTGAGGTCCTGGTGGAGTGCACCCTGAACTCCGTCGACGAAGGATTCCGCATCACCTCGCGCATCGAGGCCACCCTCTTTGGCGTGGAGCAGGCACAGGCCGACGAGCTCGTGCAGGCAGCTCACGCCTTCTGCCCGTACTCCAAGGCAATGCGCGGCGACACCGACGTAGAGGTCGTCGCCAAGGTCGCCTAAACGGCTGACTACCTAGCGCACAGTAAAAGGCCGCCCGGAGGAGGTCCTCTGGGCGGCCTTCGCGCTATCTGGTTAGCGCCGGGGGAGGGGAGCCGGTGGGGCTACTTAGCCTCCGGCGGGCGCGTACCACCGGAGAGCGGCACCGTGTGATCCCAGTGGGTGGCGTGCAGCGCGCGCCCCATGAAGAAGGAACCCACCGAGCTGATCACCAGGAACGCGGTGATCGCCACGCACGCGCGGATCAGATACCCCAGCACGAAGCCCTCCGTGGCGAAGTGGAAGACCAGGTTCGCGCAGATCAGCAGCGGAATACCCACACCCAGTGCGGGGCCGGTCATGTTCAGCTGGCTCAGCGCATCCGGGGCCAGGAACATCGCGCGGGCAGAAACCAGCACGAACACGGATCCGGTGATCGCCAGGATGCCGATCAGCACGACCGCGAACCAGCCCGGCTCCTGGTACTCAACCTGCTCGGATGCGGCCAGCAGCAGCTCATTCGCGGAAACAGCGGAAGCAGCGGTAGAAACAGCCATGGTTTAGCGCCTCCCTCGGGTGATGATGCGGGCCGCGGCACCAGTCGACAGGGCGGAAAACAGTCCGGCGAACATCGCGACCTCGTAGGTAATCGCCGTGTGGTTAAAGATGCTCAAACACAGGAACAGCGCGATCATGCAGGCGAAGAGCATATCCGCGAGCACCGCGCGACGCCCGTCATTCTTGGTCGTCACTGCACGGTACAGCACCGTCACCAAACCAAGGACGATGATCGCCGCGGCGATGCCGACCAGGATGTAAAGCAGCGTTGTGGGTTCCATCTACTTCCCCTTTTTCTTCTTTTGGTCGCGGTACTTGTTCGGGTAGAGGGGGTCGCGGAAGCCGTAGTCATCGTGCTTCGGAGCCTCCTCCTTCGCGCCGTCCTCGGAGTCCTCGCCCAGGACGGCGGCGACGTAGGCCGCGGCGTGCGGGGTGGAGTCCACCTTCTCGACGTCGAAGACCGTCTCGTCGGAGGCACGGCCACCGCGGGAACCACGGAAACCGCGAGGTCCCGGACGACCGCGCTCCACGAGGGAGTCGACGTCGAAGTCCTGCTTGATGCCCTTCACCGAAGGCACCAGCGTCTCCTCCATCTCGGCGAAGCCCTCCATCAGCTCCAGCGGATCCTGGCCGTACATGGCGTGGATCGCAAGGTAGCGCTGCGCGGTATCGCTGTGCTGCACCTCGTACTCGCTGGACTTGACCTCGAAAGCGTCGCTGAGGGAACGTTCGCCGCGCTCCGCGTCGTAATCGACCTCCTTCGGGCCCGTCACACCCAGGGCCAGCGTGCCCGGGGTGATGGTGATGGAGGCCGCGAGGGCGGCGATATTGCGTTCCTTACGAACCCGCAGCGGGTAGTAGATCACCACCGGCGCGATGCGGCGACCGGTGCCGAAGGTATCGATCATCATCACGATCGACTCCTTGATCACCTGACCGACCAGCCAGCCCGCGTAGAACAGGCAGTGGAAGGGGACTTTCCAGGGCTTCATTAGCGTGCTCCTTCCTGGTCACCGGCGTTCCCGGCGAGGGCGTTATCGGCAGCGCCCGCGCCGCCGTGGGCAACCTCGGATACTCCCTGCGGCTCATCGGTCCCAGGTACATGCGCCAGTCCTGACGGGCCCGGGTCCAGCACCTGGCCGATCGGGCCAGGACCACCCACCAGCTCGTCGGACTGGTTGGCGTCGAAAACAGTGCTGACGTACTCGGTGGTGTCGATGAGGTCCTCCGCCGCCCGGTTGGTGACGGAGAAGATCGGGCCCGCGGCGAAGAAGATCACCACGGAGACAACGGCCATCGCGGCGGAGGGGAGCACGTACTTCGGCTTGATGCGAAGGTCCGGGTCCGCCTCGTTGCGGTTCATCGGGCGGCCCCAGAAGATCTCGCGCCACACATAAATCATGCTCAGCAGCGCGCCGATAGAGGTCAGGATGATCGTGCCGATCGCCAGCCAGGCCTTCCAGCTGCCGTCCTCGGCGATGCCGAAGACCAGAGCCAGTTTGCCCCATAGGCCGGAGAACGGCGGGAAGCCCACAATCGCCAGCGCACCGGCGGCGAACACCGCCGCCACGAAGGGGTCGCGACGCATCAGGCCGTGCAGCGGGCGTAGCCTGCCGTGGCCATAGGTCTCCTCGATCGCGCCGCCGGCCATGATGAGGCTGGCGGCGATCACCATGTGGTGCAGCATGTAGAACAGCCCAGCGGACAGCATCAGCGTCGGGCGGGCAGAGAGAAAGGCCAGCGGGATCAACATGTACGGGATGCCGTTGACCATCTGGTAGGCCAACACCCCACGGATCGTGTTCTCCGACAGGCCCGCGAACCCGCCGATGACCATGCCCAGCACCATGATGACGAGGATCGCCCACGCGTAGCGGGCATCACCCTCGAAGACGGTCATGTAGATGCGCAGCAGACCGTAGACCGCGACCTTAGTGTGCAGGCCGGAGAACAGCGCCATCACGGCCGGGGAAGTAAATGGGTAGGCCCGCGGCAACCAGGTGTGCGTTGGGCTTACACCGGCCTTGACCGACAGGGCCAACAGCACCATGCCGAGGGCGACCACCAGCTGCCACTGTGTGCCGTGGATGCCATCGGCAAAGCCCGCCTCGCCACGCGGACCAGCGGCGCCAGCCAGGGCAGCCAGGTTCGTCGTGCCGACCACGGCGTAGGTCATCACCACGCCGGAGACCAGCAGCAGGGAGGTCACCAGGTTCACCACGATGAACGTGCGGGCCGCGGCCAGGCGGCCCCAGGTTCCGGTCATCGCCACCAGCCCGAAGGATGGCATCAGCATGACCTCGATGAACACGAAGAGGTTGAACAGGTCCGCCGTGAGGATCGCGCCCCACGCGCCTCCCAGCAGCATCAGCGCCAGGGCGGGGTAGAAGCGGGCGCGCATCTCGCCCACGACGAGGGCGAACCAGTTGGCCACCAGCGCCACCAGGGCGGTGGTGAAGATCATCAAGGCGCTCAGCGTGTCCGCGGCCAGCGGGATGGCCACGCCGCCCACGAAGTTACCGACGTTATCGGCGATCACGGACTCGTCGCCGCCGAAGCGAACGAGCAGCCAGCCGGAGGTGGCGATTCCGAATGCCGGCACCAGCAGGGCCAGCAGGTTCCGGGCCTTCGCCCAGGGCAGGAAGGTACACAGGCCTGCTGCGATCAGCGGCACCACGATGAACAGGGCGAGCACCGCCCCATCGGCGAACGCGTCCGGGGAGTGTGGGTTATTAGCCGCAAGGAGTAGGGAATTCATTAGCGCTCCTCCTTGCCATTATTTTTGCTGTTGCCGGCGCCGTGGGGATCATTCTTACCGTAAGGTGCGCCCAGCGTGTCTGCCTGCGGCGTGTGCTTCGCAGCAGCCGCCTTCTCGGCCTCCTTGGCCACCTGCTCGGTGTCCGTGTGGCGAGAAAGGGTGGACAGCCCACGGAAGGTGCGGGCGGCGCGCTCGGCGTCCTCGGCGGAGGAGGTGTCATCGTCCCGGCCGACGGCAGCCAGCGCGAGCATGACGGCTGTCGCCGCCATCGAGATCACGATGGCCGTCAGGACGAAGGCCTGGGGTAGTGGGTCGCCCGCCTCGGCGGCATCGGTGCGGTTCATCAGCGGTTCGCCGCGCCACACCGGCACACCCGCGCCGAGGATCATGAGGTTCACGCCGTGGCTGATCAGGGACAGCCCCAGAATCTGGCGGAGCATTCCCCGCTGGAGGATGAGGTAGACACCGCCACCGACGAGGATTGCGATGATCGCTGCGATGATCACTGGTCGTCTCCTCTCCGCTTCTTTTCCTGGGGTGCTGGGTTTACTTGGCCTCGTTTGCTGCGCAGTTCGTCGAGTTCTCGGTCGAATGCGTCGTGGCCGGTGAGCCGGCGTTCTCGGCGTTTGCGTGCCTTGAACTCGGCGTCGGTTTCCTCCCGGTGGGCGGGGGCTGCGTCCTTTGCCTTAACGACGCCGCCGCGTTCTGCCTCGGTAGCGTGTTCCGCGGCGTCTGCCGGCCTGGCCACCGGGATCGGGCTCACAGAGCCGGCGGGCCGCTTTGCGGACTCACGCTCCGAGCGGTGCCGGGCTTCCGATTCGCGGGCGGCGCGGCTGACCTCGGAGGGGTTGAGCACGATATTGGACCCACCGATGCGTACCGCCACGGGGGACTGGCTGAAGGCCTCGGCCACCGTCCGCTTCGCCGATTCGCTGGCTTGCTGGGCGGAGGCTGGGTGCATCTTGGCCGGAATGTAACGATCCAGGTTTGCGCGCGCGTACTGGTTACCGGGGCGGTCGCGGCCACCAAGCTGGTTGATGACTACGACGATGAGCCCGAAGACGGCGAAGTAGATGCCGCCGTCGAAGAGCAGCGAGGTCGTCAGATGCTGTCCCAGGAACGTGCCGTGCAGTGGCGCCAGGTAGGAGCCTTGCAGGAAGCCCAGCAGGCCGGTGCACAGGGCCAGTAGCATGCCGATACCGATGAGCGTGTAGCCCAGGTTGTCGGAGCCCAGCTTCCGTGCGCGGGACTGCGCGAGGTACCAGAAGAACAGGCCACAGGCCGCGACGAGGGCCGCGAGGAAGCCACCGCCCGGGGCGTTGTGGCCGCGCCAGAAGGTGATCAGCGAGAGGATGACCACGATCGGGATCAGCGGGTACAGTGTCATGCGCGGGAGGATCGAGTTCAGGTGGGTGGAGCGCAGGTTCTTGGAGTAGAACGGTGCGAGCTCCGGGACCTTGTGGACATCCGGGAAGCGGGTCTGGCCCGGTGCGCGGAATGCCTCGGAGGTCGAGCCCGGGCCGTAGCCCGGCTTCGGGGAGCGCGGCATGGAGGAGATGATCGCAGCGATGACGATGCCCGCCATGCCGAGGACGATCAGCTCGCCCAACGTATCGTAGCCACGGAATTCCACGAGGATCGCGGCGACGACGTTGTCCGCGCCGGTGGCGTCCTGGGTGTTCTCCAGGTACCACTCCGCGAGCTCCGGGCGTGGGTGGCGGCTCTGCAGCAGCCAGACGCCGAAGAAAGTCACCAGGCCCACGACGGTGGCAATCATGGTGGCAAAGCGGGCGCGATTCTCGCCCTCGCGCAGGTACAGGCGCGGCTGGTGGCGAACCACCAGCATCATGATGACGGTGACGCACAGCTCGACCAGCAGGTTCGTCTGGGCGACATCGGGGGCACCGAGGGTGAGCATCATGAAGGAGACACCCACGCCGACCATGCCGACGAGTACGACGGAGGCCAGGCGCGAGCGGGTAGCGAGCAGGGCGATGAGTGCTGCGCCGATGATGAGCAGGCCAATCAGGTCGGTGACGCGGTCCGCGCCCTCCATGCGGGCTGGCAGTTCACCGAGACCGTGCAGGCGACCCGGCCCGATCAGGCTGAACAGGCCCAGGGTGATGAACATCGCCAGGATCCAGAACACGTGGCGGTTGGCGGCCATGGAGTTGGCTGGGGTGGCGACCACCCGGCCGAAGCGGATCATCCACTCCGTAACCAGGTGGATGATCTCCGCACCGGTGAGGGGGCCGAGCGGCTGGTGCTGGAACCAGTGGAAGATGGCCTTGCGTTGGAAGATGCCGATCACGCCCAGCACCATCACGATCACGGAGATCACGAGCGGGGCGTTCACCCCGTGCCACATCGCCAGGTGCGTGTGCGCCTCGCCCACGCCGGTGGCCACGGCGATGTTATCCATCCAGCTCTCCGGCCAGGCCAGGAAGAAGACGGCGGGCAGGGAGAGCAGGCCCGGCAGGGCGGCGGGGAGCCAAAGGCTAACCGGGGCCTCGCGGGTCTCGGACTCGTCCGTCTTGCCATCGACGAAGGCGCCGAAGACGTAGCGGGCGGAGTACATGAACGTCGCCAGGGCACCGATACCAGCGACTGCTAGCAGCACCCAGACGCCGGCCTGGGAGAACGGTGCCTCCTGGAAGGCGGTGAGCATGCCCTCCTTAGAGACAAAGCCCAGGGTCGGCGGGATCGCGGCCATGGAGCCGGCGGCGATGACTGCGGACCAGAAGGTGAAGGGCATGCGGCGCCACAGCGAGCCCAGGCGTCGGGTATCGCGGGAGCCCGCCTGGTGGTCGACCACGCCGACCAGCATGAATAGGGAGGACTTGAAGAGCGCGTGCGCCGCGGTGTGCACGATTGCCGCGGTGATGGCGAAGGGGGTGCCCACGCCGATGGTGGCCACGATCCAGCCGAGCTGGGAGACCGTGGAATACGCGGTGAGCTTCTTCAGGTCCGTCTTCTGCATGGCGAACAGTGCCGCCATGAGGGCGGTGACCATGCCGATGATGATCAGCGTGTAGTGCCAGATCATCGTCCCGGTGAAGATGCCCGAGAAGCGCAGCAGCAAATAGACACCCGCCTTCACGACCGCTGCGGCGTGCAGAAACGCGGAAACGGGGGTGTCCGCGGCCATGGCCTCCGGCAGCCAGAAGTGGAAGGGGATCTGCGCAGCCTTGGAGAAGCCCGCCATCGCGATCAGCACGGCGGTCACGCCCGTGAGCACCGCGTTATTGCCCCAGCTCGGGTTCGCGAGGATGTCGGCCAACTGGGTGGAACCAGTCACTCCGACCATGATGCCCAGCGCGGCGATGAGAAAGAGCCCACCGACGAAGGTTAGGATCAGGGTTCGGGTGGCACCAGCCTGGCCAGAGCTGCCGGAGCGGGCGATGAGGAAGAATGAAGCCAGCGAGACGAGCTCCCAGCCGATGAACAGCAGGGCAACGTCGCTAGCCAAAACCAGCAACAGCACCGCGAGCATAAAGGCGGTCATCAGCAGGTAGAAGCTGAGGATCTTCTCGCCTGGGTGCAGGTAGCGCGTGGAATAGATGAACACGATCGCGCCGATGAGCAGGGCAAGCAGCGTGAAGAAGAGGCTGAGCGCATCCATCGTCAGCCCGAAGGTAATGTCCCCGCCCTCGGGGTGTGCGGCGGAGGTGGGCAACGCGCCTTCGATCCAGGTGGCTGACCAGCGGTGCGCACCGCCCTCCATTGGGACGCGCGCGTGCTTGAGGACGTACCCCGCCAGCGCGACGAAGGTGATTGCTAGTGGCCAGCCCGCGTTGCGGTCGAGAACTTTGACCAGCAGTGGAACTAGAACGAGGGCCACCGCAACGGTGGCTGGGATCGCGAGCAGAGCCACGTGCTAAAACACCCCAACTAAGGATTCGGTCAGCGGCTCCGGGCGACCCGGAGCCAGCGGCTGCTGGTCGCGGACCCTGGAGGCGCGGCGTGCAAAAGGTCTAACGCACAGACCTGCGTTGTCCGGTGGCTGTTGTGGCGCGCGGGCATCGGTTGCTTTCCTGCGGCGCGGCTCGCGGTGACGGCGCGCTATACGGAGAAACCCGGAGGCTCGAACGTCACAATGTGATGCGGATAGCAGTTATGCGACTTTCTTAGTCTATCAGCCAGGTTGTGAGATCCAACACGAGGCCCCTTTCGGCACTTTTGTCACACCTGCCACATCTGTCACGCGAACGGTAGAGCTGGGGGCTCAGCTGTTGTTGTGCCAGTCGAATGAGTCGCGGCTTTCATTGAGACCTTGGTCGCGATGAATGCCGAAGACTCCTATACGACCGCTACTGAAGCTGAACGCTCGGTGAAGCTTGCTGACGACGTTGCCCACTCCGATCCGTTGAGCGTGCGACCCGCATTGAAGGACGTGCTCGTCGGCGTCGCGGCAATGCTGGTTCCCTACCTGTTATTGATCGGCGCGTATCTTGGAATCAAGAAGTTGGATCTTGGCGGGGTGCCGAGTGCGGCGCTGTGTGTTGATGAGACGGTATGCGGACCGGATGGTGCGGATGCGCGGAAGCCACATGGATAAGAAAAAGCCCTGGCCGGAAGGCCAGGGCTTTCATTAACTTGTCGGGATAACAGGATTTGAACCTGCGACCCCCTCGTCCCGAACGAGGTGCGCTACCAAACTGCGCCATATCCCGGTCATGGGCTGCGGGGGCTTTCCTGCCGGCTGATCCGGTCGGAAGATCTCCGCAACGGTTCCTTACTATAACGCGTGATCCCCGGAAGAGAAAAACCGGGGTGGGGTTAAGGGTTAAGAACGCAGGTCGTACCCGCTAGTCCGACCGCTCCACCACGTGGATGAGGGTCGCGGATGGACGGCAGAAAATCCGGAAGGGTACGTACTTCGAGTTCCCCAGGCCGTTCGTCACGTGCAGCCACGTCCGTTCCGTCCACCGGGACAAGCCTTGCGCGCGGGAGCGGTCGATGCCGCAATTCGTCACGATCGCCCGGCTCCCCGGCAGGCACAGCTGCCCGCCGTGCGTGTGGCCGGAGAGCACCAGCTGGTAGCCATCGGCCGCGAATTGGTCCAGCACCGCCGGTTCGGGGGAGTGGGACAGTCCGATGCTCAAGTCCGCATCCGTGTTCGGCGCGCCCGCCACCTGCGAGTAATCCGCCAGGTCGTGGTGGGGGTCGTCCACACCGGTGATCGCGAGCCGGATCATCTTCGGCTCCCCGCTGCCCACCGGCGCATCGGTGCTCAGTGGGAACTCCAGGCGGGCGTGGGTGGCGTCCTGCCAACCGTGCTCGAGGAAGGCCGCGCGCATCCCGCGCCACGGCAACTGCACGCGCGAGGGCTTGCGCTTCTTGCCGAGCAGGTAGACGAAAGGGTTCACCGGCTTCGGCGCGAAGTAGTCATTGCTGCCGAAGACGAACACGCCCGGGCGCTCAAAAAGCGGGCCCAACGCGCGCAGTACGCCCGGCACTGCCTCGTGCTCGCCGAGGTTATCGCCCGTGTTCACCACCAGGTCCGGGTCGAGCTCGATGAGGCCCGCGACCCACGACTGCTTTAGTCGCTGAGCTGCCAGCATGTGCAGGTCAGAGACGTGCAGGATGCGCAGTGAATCCCAGTGCGAGGGCAGCGTGCCCGGTTCCAGCAGCGGGACGGTGACTTCCTTCAGCTCGAACTGCCGAATCTCGCGGTTCGCCGCGAGCAGCACGCCGGCTCCCGCCGCGGCGAGCCCCGCCACCCCAGCGCCGATCACCCGGACCAGGCGAGATGCGGTGCGGTTGCCGTTCCCTGCCTTTTTCTTTAGGACGTCAACCCCCAGCGGGGCGTTCGGCTTCCCCGCTACCCACGGCAGCTGGGGCAGGTGGGCACGGAACTTCGAGGTCTTGCGTTTCAACACGGGCTTAAGTCTATCCACCGCTCGCCGGTCGTGGCCCTCCCGCCCGCTCTAGCCGGCCGTCTCCAGCTACCGCTCGGTCCCCGGGTGAGCGTCAGGCCCCGGGGCCAGTCCCGGACCAGCCCGGTCTAGCCCCGGCTAGCGCCGGGCGGCTGCCGCCCCACCGTCGGCGAGCTCGCCGGTGCCCTTCTTTTGCTTCTGCCGCACGGGCGGCAGCTTCTTGCCACCGTAGGAGTCCGCGATCGGGCCGGCGGCGGTGAAGAAGCTCCGGGCGGGCTCATTGCCGCCGTAGAGGTTGCCGGACCCGCACTGGCGAACCGGGGAGGTGCACAGGCTGGAGGCGGTGCCGGAATCGTTGAAGATATAGCTGCTGCCGGCGACGTTCTGGGTGAAGCCCAGGAAGGCCGCGGAATTGCTGGTCTCGGTGGTGCCGGTCTTCGCGGAGATCGGGCCGCTCCAGCCGGTGGCGCGGGCAGCATCCGCGGCGGTGCCATTCGATACGTCACCCGCCATGCCATTGGCCAGCGCATTAGCCACGGCCGGGTTGAGCACCTTCTCGCAGTCCTCGCGGGGGATGTCCACCTTCTTCCCCGAGGCGTCCGTCATCGAGGAGATGGGAGAGGGCTCGCACCAACGGCCCTGGTCCGCGAGCGTGGCGCCGACATTCGTTAGCTCCAGCGGGTCCACCGGGGTGGGGCCGAGTACGAAGGAACCGGTCTTTTCCTCTTTAATGCGCTGCGCGATGGACTTATCCCCGGAGGTGCCCTCCTTCGCGTAGCTGCGCAGCCCCAGTATCACGGCCAGATCAACGGTGCGTTCCAGGCCCACATCCTGCAGCATCGAGATGAAGGGAGTGTTCGGGGAGGTCGCCAGCGCCTCCTTCAGCGTCATCGAAGGCTTATAGGGGCCGACATTCTCGACGCAGTACTTGCCCGGCGGGCAGCCAGCAGCACCGCCGTTGCCGAGGCCGTCGACCTCCACCCGGGGCGGAACATTCAGCTTGGTCTCCAGCCCCATGCCCTTCTCGATGGCGGCAGCGGCGGCGAAGATCTTGAAGACCGAGCCCGCGCCGTGCCCCTGGAGGGAGTGCGGCAGCGGCAGGACGGTCTCGTGATTCTCCTGGTCCAGCCCGTATTTCCGGGAGGACGCCATCGCGATGACCTCGTGGGAGTCCTCCGTTGGCGCAATGAAGCTCAGGGCCTCGGAGACCCCGGGCTGGCCGGGGGCCACATTGCTCCGGGCGGATTGCACAGCGTGCTGCTGTGCGGCCGGGTCCAGGGTGGTGGTGATGGTGTACCCGCCGCGGGCGATCTTTTCGTGGTTAAAGCCCTTCTCCTCGAGCCAGTTCAGGGCGTAGTCGCAGAAGAAGCCATCATCCCCGGCGGCGACGCAGCCATTGGGCTCACCGGCGGGCTTCTCCGCGATTCCCAGTGGCTCGGCGGCCGCGTTATCGGCCTGTTCCTGGGTGAGGGAACCGTTATCGACGCGCGATTGGAGAACCTGGTTGCGGCGGGTCAGCGCGGCGTCCGGGTTATCCCACGGGTCGAGCGCGGAGGTGGACTGGACGACCCCGGCGAGGAGTGCAGCCTCGGCGTCCGTCAGCTTCTCGGCGGAGTGGTCGAAGTAGGTGCGGGCGGCGGCCTCGACCCCGTAGGCGCCGCGGCCGAAGGAGATGAGGTTGAGGTAGCGGGTGAGGATCTCGTCCTTGGAGAAGCGTTCGTCGAGATCACCCGCGAGCTTCATCTCCCGCAGCTTGCGAGCCAGGCTGGTTTCGGTGGCGGCGGCGCGCTCGTCGTCATTCTTGGCGCTGATCAGCCACAGGTAGTTCTTGATGTACTGCTGATTGAGGGTCGAGGCGCCCTCAGCCACCCCGCCGCTGGAGAGGTTGGCTGCGAGCGCGCGGGCCGAACCACGCAGATCCACCCCGTTGTGTTCGTAGAAGCGCCGGTCCTCGATAGCGACGATGGACTCCTTCATCGCGGAAGAGATCTTGTCCGCCGGGACGTCGAAGCGCCGTTGGTCGTAGATCCAGGCGATGGTGTTGCCCTCGCGGTCCAGAACCGTGCTGGCTTGTGGCAGGGACTTTTTGGTCTCGATATCCGCGAAGTTGGCGTTCATCGTGTTCGCGGAGGAGTTCACCACTGCACCGCCAAGGCCGGCGAAGGGGAGCATTCCCAGGGCAAGGAGCATGGCGATACCGAGCGTCGCGCCGATCAGCTGAAGGGCCGGTCTGGGCCGGGCGCGGTCGGAAGCTGCCGTGTCTTGCTCGTTGTTCTTCTCCACGCGACACACATTAGTCGACGCACGGGACGCCCTTAGCGTGGCTAAAGCACCCGCGGTTGCATTGTGAGATCACAAGCTGCGGCTGGGGACCGTGCGGTGGGGTAGGGGCTCACTACCCCCGCCAGAGCTAGTTTTGGGGAAAGAATTATCCGACGATATTCTTCAGGCTTTTCGGGGACAATTATCACGTGCGGGCACGCCCGGCAGAAAATGTGGGACGCATCACATTTTAAAGGTATTTCAAGAAAGCTCTGTCCTGACGTGCATAAACCGGCCGCGACCTATTTTCGCGCCATGTGCACGGTCCGCTCCCGTGCTCTGTCGAGGATGTTTGCGCGAGTTGTGATAGCGGTGCGTGGCCTATGAAAAATTTTTCCTCACTTAAGTACCCCCGGCGTTGTGATGCATTAGACATCCAAAATGTGATCCCCGTAACATTCTGGGCAATGCTTCAGCAGGCTATGCAACACATCCTGTTGATCGCTGAGGAAAGAGCAAGCACATCAGTTCCCCAAAGAACATCGCAACGAAGAACGTTAGATCCAGCTTGGAGGCGAAGAATGGCTGAATTCAGCTCCCAGTCCCGACCAGCAGCAAAGCCCGTGCGTCAGACCGTGAAGCAGCTGACGACCCGCGAGTCTTTCAAGAACCGCGGTGAATGGATTACCCACGCGCACTGCCGCAACGTGGATCCAGAAGAACTCTTTGTGAAGGGTGCCGCGCAGCGCAAGGCTGTCGCTATCTGCCGTCACTGCCCCGTCGTTCTGCAGTGCCGCGCCGATGCCCTTGATAACAAGGTGGAGTTCGGTGTCTGGGGTGGCATGACGGAGCGTCAGCGCCGCGCCCTGCTGCGCCGCCGCCCGGACGTCACCGACTGGGCCGACTTTTTCGCCGGCCAGCTCGAGGCTGCCGCTGCGCAGCGCGAGGCTGAGGGGCAGGCCTAAGCCCCGCTCAGTAGGGCCACACCCCGGCCCGTCTTTAATTTCGCAGTAGCTGGAAGCTAACCGATGTGCCTGCAGCTCCCCCGACGGTGAGGTTCTAAAACCTCCCCGGCCGGGGATTTTTCTGTCTATAGCCCCAGCTCGTCCTCTCCATAACTCGCGCGCGATCGCTATGCTCGAGGGCATGAAGAAATGGGAATATGTCACCGTGCCACTGCTCACCCACGCGACCAAGCAGATCCTCGATAACTGGGGCCAGGATGGGTGGGAGCTCGTCTCCGTCCTGCCAGGTCCGACTGGCGAGCAGCACGTCGCCTACATGAAGCGAGAGCTGGACTAATCATGGCCAAGTCTCAGGTTCCAGCCCGTCTCGACGAGCTCGGTATCGAGCTGCCGCCCGTTGCGGCCGCCGTCGCGTCGTACGTCCCCGCCGTCCGCTGTGGCGACGTCGTCTACACCTCCGGCCAGCTGCCGTTCGTCAACGGTGAGCTGCCGAAGCTCGGCCTCGTCGGCGAGATCGGCACCCACACGGGAGCCCAGGTCAGCCCGGAAGAGGCCTACGAGCTGGCTCGCATCGCCGTGCTCAACGCCGTGGCGGCCGCGGCCGCAGAGGTCGGTCTGGAGAACATCGAACGCATCGTGAAGGTCACGGGCTACGTCGCCTCCGCCACCGGCTTCGGCGGCCAGCCTGGCGTCGTCAACGGCGCGAGCGATATCCTCGGCGAGATTTTCGGCGACGCTGGCCAGCATGCCCGCGCCGCCGTTGGTGTTGCAGAGCTGCCGCTGGGGTCCCCGGTGGAGGTCGACATCATCGTTCAGGTACGTCAATAGGCCTTTAGTCGCGAGTTTTCGTAGAATTAGAGTTATGCAACATCCCGCGTACAGTCAGCTTCGCCCGGTCACCGAGAACGTCGGTGTGGTGTTGGCGCCAAACCCCAGCTATGCAGCGCTCGAAGGCACGAACTCTTGGGTAGTTCGCGGTCCGGGTGACCCGGTCTCGGTCGTTATCGATCCGGGCCCGCAGGACGAGGGACACCTCAACGTCCTGCACAGCAAGGCCGTGGGGGAGAGCATCGGCGCAGGAACCAGCGGCGAGGATGGCCCGCAGGCCACTATCGGCCTCGTGCTCCTCACGCACCGTCATAACGACCACTCCAACGGTGCCCAGCGCTTCCGTCAGCTCTCCGGCGCTCCGGTTCGCGCCTTCGACGAGCACAACTGCATCGCCGCCGAGCCGGTGAAGGATGGCGAGATCATCCGCATCGAGGGGCTCACCCCGACGATCGAGGTCCTGCACACCCCGGGGCACACCTCCGACTCCGTGTGCTTCCTCATCCACTCCAAGGGTGGATCCGATGATTCGGACGTGGAGGCGATCATCACCGGCGATACGATCGCCGGCCGCCACACCACCATGATTTCCGAGACCGACGGCGACCTCGGCCTCTACATCGAGTCCCTCAAGGAGCTGAAGCGCCGCGGCGCTGGCGTACCGCTGCTGCCGGGCCACGGTCCGGACCGCGAGGACACCAGCGAGCTCGCCGAGCGCTACATCGAGCGCCGTCAACACCGCCTCGAGCAGGTCCGCGAGGCACTGGCCAAGCTCGGTGAGGACGCCGACGTCATGGATGTTGTCGACGAGATCTACACGGACGTGGATCCGGTGCTGCGCGATGCCGCCGCACAGTCCACCCGCGTGACGATCGAGTACCTGAAGAAGCAGCAGTAAAAGCGATAATGCCTAGCGAGTGGGAAACTCGCTAGGCATTCAAGTGGGGTGACCAGCCGAGAGGCTGGTCTTTTTTATATTCCGGTTCGCGCCGATCCGGTGCGCGGGGCTGGCTCCGTTGTGCTTCAACACGGGGCGCAGACCTCGTTGTGAGCGCCGGGGGATTAGCGCGCGCGACGTGCGAGGCGCTCGGTGTCCGCGATGAGCACCGACTTGCCCTCCAGGCGGATCCAGCCACGCTGGGCGAACTCTGCCAGCGCCTTGTTTACGGTCTCGCGGGAAGCGCCCACCAGCTGGGCGATCTCTTCCTGGGTCAGGTCGTGGTGCACGCGCAGCATGCCGTTTTCCTGGATACCGAAGCGGTTGGCCAGCTGCAGCAGCGACTTGGCCACGCGGCCCGGAACGTCCGTGAAGATCATGTCGGCCAGGCTGTTATTCGTCCGGCGTAGGCGGCGAGCCAGCACGCGCAGCAGCTGCTCCGTAATGCCCGGGTGCTCGGCGATCCAATCGTGCAGCATCTGGGAGGTCATCACGCCAGCGGAGACCTTGGTGACGCACACTGCCGAGGAGGTGCGCGGGCCCGGGTCGAAGATCGAGAGTTCACCGAACATGTCCGAAGGCCCCATGACGGTCAGCAGGTTCTCGCGGCCGTCTGCGGAGTGGCGCGCCAGCTTCACCTTGCCGGAGGTGATGATATACAGGGTGTCGCCCTGCTCGCCCTCCTCGAAGATCGTGGTTCCGCGCGGGAAGTCGACGGTCTCCAGCTGCTCAACCAGAGCCTGCACGGCCTCGGGGTCTACCCCTTGAAAGATTCCAGCGCGGGACAGAATCTCGGTGTTCTCTGCCATCTGTTCCTTACACTCCCACTTGACGACGTTTAACCGGACTCACACTACAGTAGTAGCCATGCCGAAAACCTCAGCGCCTCGCTTGCCGAAACCTGGCAGCCATCGCGCCGCAGATCCTTCGCATGTGGAAACCCCGCTGGCGCTCAAGCGCCGAACGAGGAAACTCAACCGCACTCTCGCGGTCGGCTATCCCGATGCTCATGCGGAGCTCGACTTTTCGACGCCACTGGAGCTTCTCGTAGCAACAGTCCTATCTGCACAGTCTACCGATGTGCGGGTCAATAGTGTGACGCCGGTCCTATTTTCGTTATATCCCACCGCTGCCGATTACGCGGCCGCGGACCCGGAGGAGCTCGCCGAGGTTATCCGGCCCACCGGTTTTTACCAGGCCAAGACCCGTTCCCTCATCGGGCTCGGCACCGCCATCGCCGAGAAGCACGGCGGTGAGGTTCCCCGCACCCTCGAGGAGCTCGTCGCCCTGCCGGGGGTGGGGCGCAAGACCGCGAATGTTGTGCTCGGCAATGCTTTTGGTGTGCCTGGCATCACCGTGGACACCCACCTGGGTCGCCTCGTGCGCCGCTGGAAGCTCACCGAGCAGGAGGACCCGGTCAAGGTGGAGCGGGAACTCATGGAGCTCATCGAGCCCAAGGAGTGGACCATGTTCAGCCACCGGGTCATCTTTCACGGCCGTCGCGTCTGCCACTCCCGCAAGCCGGCCTGTGGCGCCTGCTTCCTGGCCTGGCAGTGCCCCAGCTTCGGGCTTGCGGGCACCCCTGACCCGGAGGAAGCGATGACCCGCATCACCTCGCCAGACCGCGAACACCTGCTCGCCCTGGCCGGATTCGGAGAGGACTAACGCCATGGCCACAACCCCTTCCGGCTCCCATCCCAACGGCGCTGGGCCAGACCACGACGCTGCGCCCGGCGGCGGTTCCGACGAACCCACCGCGACTCGCGAGGACGTCGACGTCGCCCGCGGTTCCGGGGACGGTGCAGGTGCGCCGCGCCCTCGCGTCTTCCTGCTTGTCTTCGCCATCATCATCGGCCTGCTTGTCGCGGCCATCCCGCTGGTCGCGGGCGTGATGAGCGGCGGTGATGATCAGCCCGGCGCTCACTCCCTGCAACAGCAGCAAGCCGAACCGGGCATGGTCGGTGGCGCCGGCTCGGCGCCCGGCGCTCCAGGCGAGTCAGACCGCGGCGCGGACGGCGATGCGGACCCCGGCCCCGAGCAGCCCGTCAGCATCAAGAACCCCCGCCGCTGCCCCGCCCCGGAAGCCGGAGCGCAGCCTGTCCCGGACGCGGAACTCACCGGCATCGAGTTGCCCTGCCTGACTAGCGGCAAAAACGAGACCGCCGACCTCGGCGCGGCCCTGGCTGGCAAGCCCACGATCATCAACGTCTGGGCCTGGTGGTGCGAGCCCTGCCGCCGCGAGCTCCCCCACTTCGACAAGCTCGCCAAGGAACACCCGGAGTGGAACGTTGCCGGCATCCACCTGGACAAGAAGTCCCAGGCCGGGGCGGACTTCCTGGACGAGCTGAACGTCACGACCATGCCCGTCTACGCCGACCGTTCCCACCGCTTCGACACCGCAACCAGCCTGCCGAAGGTCGTCCCCATCACGGTGGTTTACCGCGCGGACGGCACCCGCGCGCAGATGTACCCCCAAGTCTTCCGTGACTACGAGGAACTCGAAGCCGCTGTGAACGCCGCCCTGAGCGGGCAGAATTAACACCATGCCCTATCCCTTCGAAGACTGGCGTGCCGCCATCGCCACCCAACCGTCACTCGCCGCTGACCTGCCCGAATGGCTCACCAGGCTGGCCACCGCCGCGCGCAGCGGCAGCGTGCACGAGGCGCTCAACGACCCCGCGCGCCACGTCCCGGAGGCCAACGAGGACGGCGTGCCGCCGCGCTACTCCGCCGTGCTGATCCTGCTCGGCGGGGACCCCGACTACCGTCCTACCGCGATCCACCCCTTCCCGGAGGACGCCACCGTCGTCCTGACCCACCGCGGGGTGGACATGCGCAACCACTCCGGGCAGATGGCCTTCCCCGGCGGCGCTTGGGAATCGCAGGACGCCACCCCGATCGACACCGCCGTCCGCGAGGCCGTCGAGGAAACCGGCCTCAACCCCGAGGGCGTGGAACCCGTGGCCGTGATGGACCCGGTGTACATCGACCGCACGAACTTCGCGGTCGTGCCGGTGATCGCCTACTGGCGGGAGTTCTCGCCCGTCCACCCCGCCACCGTGGAAAACGACTGGGTGCAGCCCGTGGCCGTCCGCGAGCTAGTCCACCCGGATTACCGCTTCAAGCTGGGGTTCGCCGGCTGGTCGGGGCCTGCCTTCGACGTTTCCGGCATGGTGCTGTGGGGCTTCACCGCCGGGGTCCTCGACGCCCTGCTGCGCCTCGCGGGCTGGCACGAGGATTGGGACGAGGAGACCCAATTCGATCTGTTTCGTACCCTGGAACAATCCCGTAACGGCGAATCTCGCGCCCTGCGCGCCCACTTCGCTGCCGAGCGTAAGAAGGAAACAGGAGAGTAGAAACCCCACCCATGATCGTTGATATCGCGTTCGTGATCTGCGCCCTCGCCGCCTTCTTCTCCGGGCTGCGGCAAGGCGGGGTGGCCGCGCTGCTGAGCCTGGCGGGCGTGCTGATCGGTGGCTATCTGGGGCTGCAAGCCGTGGGGCCGGTTGTCCGGCTTATCCAGGACGAGGGCACGGAAGGCTCCCGACTGGTCATCGCGCTGCTTACTCTCGCGGGCTGCGTGGTGATCGGCTACCTCCTGGGGTCCGGCATCGGGCAGCGAATCCGCGACAACATCCGCACGCGCCGGCTCTACCAGGCTGATTCCGCCGTGGGGTCCCTGGTGGCCGTCGTCACCGCCATGGTGGTGATGTGGATGATCGCGGTGCCCGTGGTCAGCAGCCAGGACTCCCGCATCGCCCGGGAGGCGCAGGACTCCCGCATCATCGCCACCATCGGCGAGATCGCTCCCAACTGGATGCGTACCCTGCCCGCTCGCATCAACGCCCTGATCAACCGCAGCGAGATCCCCGCGGTCACCGACCCCTTCGCCTCCGTCACGAAGCGTGAGGTCCAGCCGCCGGACCCCGCGCTGCAGGACCTTCCGGACGTCGCTGCCATCGGGCCGTCCATCGTCAAGGTCGAGGGCATCGCGGAGCAGTGCAGCCGGATGCAGCAAGGCACCGGATTCGTCGTCGAACCGGGAGTGGTGATGACGAACGCGCACGTCGTCGCGGGGACGAACAAGGTCACCCTGTCCACGGTCAACGGTCCGGTGGACACGGATGTGGTCTTCTACGATTCGGAGCACGATATCGCGCTGCTGCGAGCCACCGGGGAGCTGCAGCTGCAGCCGTTGCGCTGGGCGGATAGGCCCGCCGTGTCCGGGGACGACGCCATCGCGCTGGGCTACCCGCTGGGGGGTCCCTTCAAGGCGGCCCCGGTTCGCGTGCGTGAGCAGATGCGGATCGCGGGACCGAATATCTATGCCGACCAGCGGGTCGAGCGCGAGGCGTACTCGCTGCGCGGCAAGATCGTGCAGGGCAACTCCGGCGGGCCTCTGGTCGCCCCGAATGGGGAGGTGCTGGGGCTGATCTTCGGCGCGGACTCGAATGAGGCGGACACCGGCTATGCGCTGACGAAGAAGGAAGTGCTGGAGCGCGTGGGGGATACCGCCCGGTGGAGCTCGCCGGTGGATACGCGCAGCTGCGTGGCTGACTAGGGAGTAGTTGCTTAAGCGTTGCTGAGCCGCGCGGTTAGTCGGTGGTGAGCAGCTCGGCGCGGAGCAGCTCTGCGACGGTGACGGGATCCTCGATGTGCGGGTAGTGACCGACCCCGTAGAGCAGTTCCGCCCGGGAGCCTGCCGCGCCGCGCTCCAGTGAGCGGGCTGCGAGCTCGGGGGAGTAGTTTGGGTCCATCGACCCGTCGATCGCCAACACCGGGGCCTCGATGCGGTGCGGGATTGTGCGGTCGAAGATCCGACCCTCTGGACGGAACCGGGAGCGGAAAGCCCAGCGGCGGTATTCGCTGGCCAGGTGGGCGACCTTATCCACCTGCATCGCCTCGCGACGCTTGATGACGAACTCCCGGTAGATGGGGGTGTCGCGGAAGCCCGGTGCCACGCCGGTGCGGAAGATCTTCTCGGCCGAGGCGGCGCCGTCCTTGGTCAGGGAGCGTTCCGGGAGGCGGGGGAGCTGTGCAAACAGGGTGCCTCGCGTGTGCCGCCAGCGTTGCAGCGGGCGGGAGAACAGGAACTTCGCCTGCTCGGTGGGGTGGGCAGAAGAGAGCGTAACCAGCCGGTCGATGCGCTCTGGCTCGTGGGCGGCCATCGTCCAGGCGACGAGCCCGCCGTAGTCGTGGCCCACCACGTGCGCGCTGCTGTACCCCAGGCGGCGGATGACGCCGGCCATGTCGGATGCGGCGGTGGTCAGGTCGTAGCCACGGGGCGTCTTATCCGAGCGGCCGTAACCCCGAAGGTCCACCGCAGCCAGCCGCAGCGGGGCGCCCTCCAGCTGGGCGAAGAGTGGTTCGAAGTCGAAGTAGCCGCCGCCGAAGCCGTGGATGAACAGCACCAGCGGGTTCCGCTCGTTTGAGCCCTTGGGCTTGACCGGCCCCTGGAGCAGCACATGCAAACGCACACCCCGCGAATGCACGAACGTGTGCTGCGGGGTGTGCGGGGAGGGAGTGCTCACGGGAAGCTACGTGTGTGGGGCCTAGGTGAACAGGCCCGGCTCCTTGGTGGCCACGGAGTTGCCCTCGGTGTAGCGCTCCTTATCCGGGGTCAGCTGCTTGAGCTCGCCCAGGGAGTTGATCGTGTGCTCTGGCTTCTTCGCGCCCTTGAGCTGCTTCACGCCGACCAGCGCCAGGATGCCGGTGAGCACAGCCATGATCAGGAAGACCACGAGGAAGGCCAGGGAGCGCGGCATGAAGTGATCCAGCAGCCATGCCAGGGCGAGGAAGAGGAAGAAGGAGGAGTAGGCGATGATCACGCCGGCGGCGGCGAACAGGCCCACGCCCAGGCCGACCTTCTTGCCGGACTGTGCGATCTCGGTCTTCGCGAGCTCAACCTCGGAGCGGATGAGGGAGGAGGCCTGTGCGGTGGCGTCCTTCACCAGGTCGCCGATGCTGCCCTGACCCTTCGGGCGGGTGTCCACGTCGGACAGCGGGATAGCGTTGACATGAGGGTTAAAGCTATCGCTATCGGTGAATAGGCCTTCGCTCTTATTGCTCATGATCGATACTCCTGACAATTAATGGTCAATATTCTGCGCAGAAATTACTGCACACCATTTTGCCAGACCATTGGTGAGCGTGGGGCGGTGGGGTGAATTATTGTGGTGGCCATGTCTGCACAAGGTCGTTTCACTACCGATCCCCTCGCCCCGCTCGCGGAGCTGCCCGGGGTGCCCGAGGCCGTCGAACGGGCCTCCGATTTCATCGCCCGCGCGCACCGCCACCCCGCCAACCTGCGAGGCTGGGACGTCACCGGCTCCGAGTCCGTGCTGCGCGGGGCCCGCGCCTCCGCCCAGCTGGACGGCGGCACCCCGCGGCTGCCCGAGGACGGCCAGGTGGAGGACCCGATCCTGGCCGGTTCCCTGCGTGCCGCGGAGTTGCTGGCCCCGGATGGCATCGCGGAGACCCGCACCACCTGGCAGCGCGCCCCGCTGCAGGTGATCGCGAAGATCAACGGGGTGGCCTCGCCGCAGATGTCGGATGAGAACTTCCGCGCGAAGGCCGCCCACAACGCCGAGTTTCTCGTGCCGGGCCGCCCCAAGCGCGCCACCGATGGCCGCCTGCAGCTGCTCGGTTCCCTCATCGCCGGGGGAACGAAGGTCAACTCCGTGGTGCTGTCCGCCATCATCCACGGCGAGCTGCTCACCCTGGAGCCTTTCGCCGACGCCAACGGGGTCACCGCCCGCGCTTGCTCCCGGCTGGCGACCATCACCGGCGGCCTGGATCCGCGCGGGCTGGGTGTGCCGGAGGTCTGGTGGAACCGCCACCGCGACGAGTACCGCGCGAAGGCGGAGGCCTTTGCGAAGGGTGGCTCGGAGGCGATGGCCGAATGGATCATCTTCCACGCCGAGGGGCTGGCCGAGGGCTCGCTGGAGGCGAAGTCCATCGCCGACGCGAAGCAGTAGAAGCGGAGCAGCAGCCACCCCGGTGTCAGCTGGGCGCTGGTTCTACTAGGCGCGACGCGGAATGAGGCGCGCCAGGAGCTGCGGGGTGCTGGCGGAACCGACGTCCTGAGCGCGCTGGCGTAACCACAGGATCAGGCCGGTGGTGGCCGCGCCGATGAGCGCGAGCGTCCCCGCGCCAGCGATGACCTTGCCCGGTTTGAAGAGCGGTTCCGGGCGGCTGAAGTACTCGATCGGCCAGTCCCGCTCGCGGGCGATCTTGCGTAGCTGGCGATCCGGGTTGATCGCATAGGGGTGGCCGACTGCCTCAAGCAGGGGCAGGTCGGTGTGGGAATCCGTGTAGGCGTAGCTGCGGGAGAGGTCGTAGCCACCGCGCTCGACCAGCTCCATCAGCTTGTCCACCTTCGCCTGCCCCTTGTTGAAGTGCAGAACCTTGCCGGTGTACGTGCCGTCGATCTCCTCTAGCTCGGTGGCGATCAGGTAGTCCGCCTTGAGCTCGCGGGCGATGGGGTCCACCAGGACGCGGGCGGATGCGGTGATGATGGCGACGTCGTGGCCCAACTTGTGGTGCTCGAAGATGAAGTCGCGGGCCTCGGCGTAGACATAAGGGATCAGCACCTCCTGCAGCGCGTCCTCTGCGATGGCGCGCAGGGAGGCCGCGGGGCGGTTGCGGATCATGGAGGCCAGGGCTTCCTTGGTGGCGTCCAGGTTCTCGTCCGTGTGGGTGGTCATCATGTAGCTGAACAGCATCGCGCCGATGCGCAGCATTTCCCCCGTGGTGATGATCCCGCGCTTGGCCATCGGGCGACCGTAGGCCATGGAGGCGCTGGTATCCACGATGGTTTTATCCAGGTCGAACACCGCGAGCGTGCGCCGGGCCGTGCGACCTGGGGCCGTCCGGCGGCTCGCGATGCGGTTGCTGATCCTGGGTAGAGGCGTCACGGCATCAATTCTAGGTATCAATATTCACAAAAGTCCACAGTTTTCACAGGGGCGGTGGGTGGGTGCGGACGCGTGATGGGGTGAATGGCGTGGCGGCGCGGTGGGTGATGGGGCGTGCTGAGTGGTGGGCGGCGTGGCCGGTGACGCGGCGGGGCGGGTTATCCACAGAAAAAAGGGCTTCGGGGGCCATAGCGGGGCGTGAACACCGGCCCGGCGGGTGTCTGTCCACAGGCTGCTGGCAGGCCTGTCGGTGCCCGGTGCCCGCGTGTGAGAGTGAAGCCATGAATGCATGGGGGAGCAAGCTACTTCGATCAGACCGGGCGCGGCACGCGGAGGTGCTGCGGGGCATGCTGCGCACGCCGGTGATCGTGGACGTGGCCGATCACGATAGTGCCGACGCCGTCGCCATGGCCGTCGCTGCGACGGGGCGGGAGCAGTTGCGGCGGGACGAGGCGGAGTCGAAGTTCCCGAACGGCCTGCACCGCGGTCTGCGGCGCATCGACGACGCCTTGCTCGCGAGCCTGAGCGAAGCCGTCACCGCTGGTGGGGCGCTGGAACTCGCCGAGAATCTCGGTGTGATCGACACGCCACGCATCCACGTCCACGGCGTGCAGGGTGGGGCGGGCACCAGCAGCCTCGCGGTGCACCTCGCGCTGGCCCTGGCGCACTGTCTTTTTCAGGACGCCACCCCGGTGAGCCTGGTGGACGCCGATCCGGATTCCGTGGGGCTCGATCTGCTGTTCGGCTGGGAAGCGGTGCCGGGGCGGCGCGTGGGTGAGCCAGGCATAGGGGAGCGCGAGGGCGTTCCGGTGGAGGATTGGCCGGTCGCGCCGGGCGGGACAGGGCTGAGATTTCGCTCGCGGCGGCTCGGCGCTGGGGACGGGCAGGCGGCGGAGCCCGCTGCGGAGTACCCCGTGGCGGGGGTCGCGGGTTATCTCGCAGCGGGGGTCGCGGTGGTGGATCGCGGCCGGGTGAACCCGATGGCGGATGTCAGGAACGTGGCACCGCCAGGGCAGGCCGAATCGCGAAGTTCGGTGGCAGGTGCCCCAGGCCCGGCTGCTCGGGGCGCTGACCTCGTGGTGTGCGTGACCCGCCCGACCGTGGCCGGGGTGCACGCGCTGGGCCGATGCCTGGCGGAACTGGACGGAGTGGATGTGCCGGCGGTGGGCGTCCTACGGGAGGAAGCAGGACTGGAGACCCCGATCGCGCTGCGGCAGATGCTGGGCAGGGCTCCGGTGGAGCTGTGGCCGTGGGACGGGGCGATCGCCGCGGAGCCGCTGGACGGGTGTTCAGGCGAGGCGAGCGCCAATGACCTGCAGTTCGGCGCGCGCATCCTGGGGTATCTGCCGGGAGCGAGCGCGCTGGGGAGGGGCCAGGATGTGGATTGCTGAGGGGCTGAACAAGCTGCGCCTGATCCCGGGAGGGGCCGTGGCTGAGGCAACCGGGGAGCAAGGCGCTGACGCAGCGGTGGCCACCGATAATTCTTTGTTGGATAAGGTCCGCCACCAGCTCGCAGTGCAGGGCGCCAGGCAGGCCAGCGAGGCCGAAATCCTAAACGCGATGGAGGCGGTGACCGGGGCGACGTCGTATGAAAATATCCCGGATACCGTGCGGCAACTGCGGGATATCCAGCGGGAGCTTTCTGGGCTGGGCGTGCTCACCGAGGTGCTTGCGGAGCCGGGCGTGACCGACGTGGTGGTCAATCCCGACGGTGCGGTGTGGGCGGATCGGGGTCACGGCGTTGAGCGCACCCCGGTGAGCCTTGAGCCACCCGAGGTGCGGGAGCTTGCGGTACGGCTCGCCGCGGTGTGTGGGGTGCGGCTGGACGACGCGCGGCCCTTCGCCGACGGCATCATCGACGACCTGCCGCCCGGGATTCCCGCCGCGGCCCTGCGGGTGCATGCGATGCTCTCGCCACCGGCGCGGGGTGGGGCGTGTTTGAGCCTGCGGACGCTGACGAGGGGGCGCCTGGGGCTGGAGGATCTCTGCGAGGCGGGAATGATGCCGGCCGAGGTGCGCGACGTGCTGCGCAGGCTCGTGCTTTCACGCAAGAATTTGTTGGTCACGGGCGGTACCGGCACGGGGAAGACGACCCTGCTCGCCGCCCTGCTGGGGGAGGTTCCCGAGCGCGAGCGCATCGTGTTGGTGGAGGACACCCCGGAGCTCATGCCGGTGCATCCGCACGTCGTGGCCCTGGCCGCGCGTGAAGGGAACGCTGATGGTGCGGGCGAGATCGGGATGCAGCTGCTGTTGCGGCAGTGCTTGCGCATGAGGCCGGACCGGATCGTCGTGGGCGAGGTCCGTGGCGCCGAGGTTTCGGATCTATTGGTTGCGCTGAATACGGGGCACGCCGGGTCGGCCGGCACGATGCACGCCAACTCGGTGGCAGCGGTGCCGGGCCGGCTGGCCGCGCTCGGGGCGATGGCGGGGATGAACCCGGAGGCGCTGCATGCGCAGGCTGCCGACGGGATCGACGTCCTCGTTCATCTGGAACGCGCGGGTGGGCGACGGCGTGTGGCCACGATCGCGGTGACGGACAGGGAGTCGGGAACGGTGCCGGAAGGAAGTAAGCACCGCGGGCTGCGGCTCCGACCGGTGTGGGACGGGCGTCCCCTCGACGGTTGGGAGGAGCTGCCATGACCTTGTTGATCGTGTTGACGCTGACCGCCGTGGCCGCGATGGGGGCGTTCACCGGCTACCGGGTGGGCGTGCGGATCCGTCATGGGAGGGTCCAGCGCCGGCAGCTAGAGCTGTTCCGGGATCTCGCGGACAGCTGCGCCCGGGAGGTCGCCGCCGGGGCTCGGGTGGTGGACGCGGTGGAGTCCGCGGCCGCGGATTGCGAGGACGAAGAGGTCGGAGAGGGCGGACATATCGGGGAGGGGCTCGGCGGACAGCTGGCACTCATCGCCGGGCAGGTCCGCCTGGGCGCAAGCCCCGCGGCGGTGCTGCGGAACCGGGGAGAGATTCGCCCTGCGGGTGACAGGCGTGCGGTTGGAGAGGGGATTAGCCCTGCCAAGCTGGTGGTCCAGGATGTTGAGGAGTTCTGCGAACTCTGGGAGCTCGCCGAGCGCACGGGCATGAGCTTCGCGCCGCTGGCGGACAGCATCGTCGCGGATCTGGAAGCGCACTCTGCCCAGCAAGAGAAAACCGCAGCGGCGATGGCCGGGGCCCGGCTCACGGAGGTACTGCTGCTCGCGATGCCCGTGGGGGCGGTGGGCATCGGTCAGAGCATGGGACTGGACCCCGGCGGCACGCTTTTCGGCAGCGTGATCGGGCTTGGCCTTCTGCTTATTGGGGCGATGCTCGCCTGCGCCGGTGTGCTGTGGACCGAGGCGCTGACCGCCAAGGTACTGGGTGGGGTGGGTCGGCGCGCCGGGCCCACCGGGCAGGCTCTGGCCGTCGCCCGGCACCTGGACATCTTTGCGCTGGCCCTGGCTGCAGGGCTACCGGTGGCCGCAGCATGGGGCGTAGCGGTCGGGCCGGGCAAGGGGCCGGCCCACGATGTTGAGCCGTTGCTCCAGCTGGGAGCAGGCCCGGCGGCCTGGGAGCCACTGAAAAGCCACGAGCACTACGGCCCCGTGGCACGCCAGGCGGCTCAGCAGACCAGGGCCGGGACCAGGCTGGCCGACGGCGCGAAGGCCCAGGCTCGGCGCATCCGTCAACACAGCCTGAACCAGGTTGAGGCGGGTGCGGAACGCGTGCTCATCGCTGTCGCCGCACCGCTGACCCTGTGTTTCCTGCCGGCATTCGTGCTTATCGGCTTGGTGCCACTGGTCATCGGGCTGGCGGGGATCTAAGGCCGGCGGGGGCGACGTCGAAAAGGAACAAGGAGGGGGCTCAAATCGAGGGCAAAAGAATGAAGGCATGAAGGAAATAGGCATACGTCAAAGGCGACACAAGAACACCGAAGAAATGAGACCGAAAGGGAGAGAACAATGACCATGAACACCAAGAACACTGCCACTCAGACAACGGAGATCGCGATTGCGGATACTTCCGGCGGGTTGACCGTGTTTCAGCGCGCTGAGCTGTGGATTCGGGGTGCTGCGAGGGCGCAGTACGAGGATGAATCTGGGATGAGCACGATTGAGTATGCGCTCGGGTGCGTGGCTGCCGCGGCGCTCGGGGCGCTGCTGTACACGGTGGTGACGTCGGATGCAGTGGAGAGAGCGCTCAGCGGCATCTTCGAGCGGGCCCTAAGCGAAGGCAAGTAGATGAACACGGTGGAGGGGGCATCCGTACTGACCGCCATCGCCGTGACCGTCGGACTGCTGGTCGCGGGGCTCAGCACTCTGGCGACCAGCATGGCGGCGCATTCGAGCGCCCGGGATGTCGCGCGCATGGCGGCCCTCGGGGTGGGCGATGGCGAACTCACCGGCCGCGAGGGGGAGACGGTGGAGATCACGCGCAAGCCCGTGGGGGAGACGCCGTGGTCCATGGTGACGGTGCGGCTGACGAAACAGGCCCCGCTGTTCGACGTCACCGTCGAGGAATCGATCCTGGAGGAGCCCAATGCCGACAGCAGCGGGAGTTAGCTCCATCTTGGGGCTCATCACCCTGTGCGGGGTGATCGTGCTGGGGTTCGGGCAGGTGGACGCTCACCAGCGGGCGGTGGTGGCCGCCGACTTAGTGGCACTGTCTGCTGCGCAGGCGCACGTGGCCGGGGACGCGGATGCCTGCGGGATTGCCGGGATCCTCGCGCGGGCCAACGCCGCGGAACTGGTGGGCTGTGAGGTGGGGCCGGAGGGGCCGGACACAGTGGGCGTGGAAATTTCCTTGAAGGGTCGGCACGCTACGGCGGTTGCCGGCCCGATGTGATCCGTCGTGGGACCGGCCCGATGTGAGCCGGCATTGGAGCCCCGCGGGCACCCTTACAGCTTCCCCCCCCGCTCGCGCGGCCCCCCACGGCTCCCCACGGCTCCCCGTGGCTTGCTCGCGGCTCCCCGCGGCCTCCCCTGAGGGTGTTTTGCAGAGCTCCTAGGGAGTTTTGCAGAGTTTGATGCCGGAAATCGGCTGAAAAGCGGCATTAAACTCTGCAAAACGTGTCGATGTGGTGCGGGGCGCCGGAACTACGGCCTAGGACTTCGCGGGGGCGCCCGACGGATCGGCGGAACCGAGCGAGCCGACGGGACCCGGAGCGGCGTCGTCGTCGAAGATGGACTTCAGGAATGGGGTGGAGTGAACCTGGGACGCCGGTACCGTGCCACCGTGGTCGGTCGGGTACCAGCGGACCTCCACGCGCGCGTTGCGGGGGCTGCCGGAGAACTGCTTGAGCCACATCTCCGTGTTCAGGGAGAGCCCGATCGGGGTGGGGACGTCCATGTCCGCCAGGCCGTGGCCGAGGAAGACCGGACGGTCATAGCCGGTGGTCGGGGTCGCCATGTAGTTGCGCAGCGCCTCCGGTAGGCCAGGGACGTCCCGCAACGGCTTCTTGAACGCGCGGGCAAGGTTGGTGCCGCGGACGGCGTCGGCGGTCTCGGAGAGGCAGCTCTTCAGGGAAGCATCGACCATCTTGCGGCCCTCCTTGGTTAGCGCGGAGTCCACGTCGATATCGGGGTTGGCCTCGCGGAACCCGGCGAGAATGTACAGCGCGTAGCTGTTCAGGCCTGCTGGCAGTGGGATAGCCGGGAAGGTGGGGCCGCCCGCGAGCACGATCTCCTCAATATAAGCGGGTGCACCGGTGGCGACGGTGCCCCGGAAGTCCAGGCCCGCGGGCTGGGAGCGGGACGTCGCGCCATGTGCCACGTTCAGTGCCGCGCCCCCGCCCTGGGACTGGCCGATCACGGCCCACTTCTTGGAGAGCACGGGCTGGCCCTTGCTCTCTGCGGGGAGTGCCGCTGAGAGGTCGGCCTTGTGGGCGGCGATCACGGAATCCACGACGGAATCCGCGGTGGTCTGAGAGTTGAGGTAGCTCATGAGGCCAGGTGTACCGAGCCCCGCATAGTCCGTGGCGACGATGGCATAGCCCTGGGAGAGCCAGTGGTTCAGGTAGGCGCTATCGCGCTCGCCGCGGTCGTTGATGCTGGGTGCGCAAATGTCGTCCATTCCCACTGTGCCGTGGGCCCAGGCGAGGACCGGCCAGCCGCCTTCGGGCGGGGTGCCCTTGGGGAGGAAGATCGCCCCCGTGGAGGCCACGACCTTTCCGTGCTGGTCAGTGGTGGAGTGCGCGACGCGGTACTGGGCGCCTGCGTTGGCCAGGCGCAGGGACTCGTCAAGCGGGACCTGCGCGATGTGCTCGCCCGGGGATGCCGGGACCGAGCTCCACGCGAGGCCGGAATCCGCAGTGGGCTTGGTGTACGGGGCTGGGTCGCGCATCGGATCGCCGAGGTTGACCAGCGGGCGCGGGGTGGTGTCCGCGATGGAACCGAAGACCTGGGAGGAGCCTGCGTTCGGGTTTTCGGCCCCGCCCGCGGAGGAGCCAGGGGCAGGAGTGGCGGCCCCACTCCCTGCGACAAGAACCCCGAACGCCAGGGTCGCGGCGCTCAGCGCGGCGGTGGCTCGGCGGGGGCGAGTGCTCAGTGAGCGAGGAAAGGCGGGCATCGGCGCTCCTTCACGATTATTAGCTTCGTGTGTAAAAATACTTGGTGTTCATCACAGTAGCTGCCCCGGTCTGTCTGCTTCGCCCTTTTCACTGAAAGCTCCGCGTTGCCCGGTGTTCTCGTACTGTGCCATTGCATTGCGTCCTCGCTGGAACCCCGGCTCCCCCACGGCTGCCCTCAGGGCATCCCCCCGCGGCCCTCGCTTCCCCGCAGCTCCTCCCCGGCTTCTCCTCGCTTCCCTCAGGGTGTTTTGCAGAGTTTGATGCCGGAAATCGGGTGGAAAACGGCATCAAACTCTGCAAAACGCATCGATGGAGCATTCAGCGGGCCGGCTAGTTCTGGGCCGTCGCGGCAGCCAGGAAACGGAGCAACTCCAGCGCGCCCGTCTTGAACAGTGGGTCATTGCCATTCCCGCACTTCGGGGACTGCACGCACGACGGGCACCCCGCCTCGCACTCGCACGACTCCACGGCCTCCGCGGTCGCGGCCATCCACCGGCCGAAATCCGCGAAGCCCTTCTCCGCGAACCCCGCCCCGCCGGTATAGCCGTCGTACACGAACACCGTGGGCAGTCCCGTGTCCGGGTGCTGCACGATCGACACCCCACCGATATCCCACCGGTCACACGTCGCGATCAGCGGCAACAATCCGATCGCCGCGTGCTCCGCCGCATGCAAGGTTCCCGGCCACGTTGGCTCCGGAAGGCCCAGGTCAAGCAACACATCTGGCGCAATCGTGTACGCCACCGCCCGCGTGCGCAGCCGCTCCGGCGGGTAATCCAGCGGCACGTTATCGATGATCTCCCCGCCCGGCAGCCGCTTGGTAAAGCCAGTCACGGTGTGCGAGACCTCCACATTCAGGTCCGCCAGCCACACACCCTCCGTCAGCTGACGGGTACCCTGGGTGCGCAGAATCTGGATATCCGTATCCCGCTTCACCCGCGTGCTGTACTCCGGGCTCGCCTGATGCAGCCACGCCACGCCCGCGGAAAGATCCAGGTCATCTACCAGGTACGTCTCGCCCTGGTGCACATACACCGCGCCGGAATGCACGTCCGAGACCGCGCGCGCCTCGTCCACCGTGCCGAGCATGCGCCTCGACTCTGACTCCACGATCGCCACCTGGCCCGCCGCCCCGCCGCGGATCGCCACCTGCCCGTGGATCTGCTCCGCCGCCTGCAGATCCGCGAACACCCCGTGCGGCCGCCGCCGCAACACCCCGCGGGAGATCAGGTGCTCGGCCACCGCTTCGCCTTGCCACTCCGCGATCTCCCCATCGCTCAGCGCGCGCTCCGCAGCCGCGCACACTAGGTGATCGGCCAGCACATAAGGGTTGTGCGGGTCGAAGACCGTGTTCTCCACCTCCCGGTCCAGCAGGTCCGACGGGTGGTGGATGAGGTAGGTGTCCATCGGGTCGTCCGCGCCGACCAGCACCACGAGCGCCCCTTGCCCGCGCCGTCCTGCGCGCCCGGCCTGCTGCCGGAAGCTCGCGATGGTGCCGGGGAATCCCGCGGCGACGACGGCGTCCAGCCCGCCCACGTCGATTCCGAGCTCCAGTGCGTTGGTTGCGGCCACGCCCAGCAGCTCGCCTTCGTCAAGGGCCTTTTCCAGGTAGCGGCGGTCCTCCGGGGTGTATCCGGCCCGGTAGGCGGCCACCCGCGCGGCGTCTTCCGCCCGGCCCATCCCGCCGAGCTCCTCCGCGGCGGCCAGGGCCACGATCTCCGCCCCGCGCCGGGAGCGCACGAAGCTCAAAGTCCGCGCACCTGCTGCGATGACCCGGGCCATGACCTCCGCGGCCTCCGAGTTTGCGCTGCGGCGCACCGGTGCGCCGTGCTCGCCCTCCACGCCCTCCAGGAAGCCGGGCTCCCACAACGCGATCGTGCGCTCGCCCGCCGGTGAGCCGTCCTCCGTCACCGCGGCAACCTCCGCCCGCCCGGTCAGCAGACGCGCGTGCGCAGCCGGGTCCACACTGGTCGCGGAGGCCATGATCACGGTGGGTCCTGACGTCCTCGATTCTGAACCAGTCACCGACGACGGACCCGCCACCGACGACGAACCAGTCAGCCCCGAACCGGAAGGACCAGCCCCCGGAGTGAGCCGCAGCAGCCGCCGCAGCACCATCGCCACATGCGCACCGAAGACCCCGCGGTACACGTGGCACTCGTCAACCACCAGGTAGCGCAGGGTTTTCAGCAGCCGTGCCCACCGCTTCGGATTGCCGAGGATCGAGGCGTGCAGCATGTCCGGATTCGTCACGATGATTCGCGCCTGCTCCCGGATCGCGCGCCGGGCCTCGGGTGGGGTGTCGCCGTCGTAGGTGGCGACCATGACGTCCGCGAGCTCCGGGGTTGCCGCGCACAGCCGGGCTAGGGCCTGCATCTGGTCCTGTGCCAGCGCCTTCGTCGGGGCCAGGTACAGCGCGGTGGCGGTCGGGTCCTCGGCCAGCGTGGTGAGGATCGGCAGCTGGTAGCCCAGCGACTTACCGGAAGCGGTTCCGGTCGCGACGATGACGTCCCTGCCCTCCCACGCATGCTGTGCCGTTTCGGCCTGGTGGGACCACGGTTTTTGGACGCCGCCTCGGCGCAGCGTCTTCCTGAGCGAGGGGAGCGACCAGTCGGGCCAGTCCGCGGGGGTGGACAGGCGCGCCGGGACGTGGCGGACGTGCGTGACGGTGGAGTCCGGCATGGCCGCGCGCAAGTCCTCGATGAGCTCGGCACCGAGTGAGTTGGGCGCACTACCTGCGCTGGGCGAGTGGGGCGCACTACCTGCGCTGGGCGAGTGGGGCGCGCTACTTGCGCCGGGGGTGGGGGTGGTGGACTGCTCAGCCATGATGAGGGCAGTCTAGCCCGAGCGCCAGACACGGCACGGGGTGCCTTAAAAGGGTGGGGTGGGGCGGCACCCGGCAGCGCTGCATTAAGCGTTCGACCGATTGTTCACCTCAAAGCCCTATCGGTGGCGAAAAAAACATGGCACACTGGTGTGTGGTCCCAATCCCATGCGCGGTGTCAACCGTTGATGTGGCGGTGAAGGCCCTGCTCCGCTGAAAGTTGGCGGGGCTGGTACGCCAAGAAAGTTAGGTTGTTTGAAAATGGCGCAGGGAACTGTGAAGTGGTTTAACTCGGAGAAGGGCTATGGATTCATTGCCCCAGAAGATGGCTCCGCGGACCTTTTCGTCCACTACTCCGAGATCCAGAGCAGCGGCTTCCGCACTCTCGAGGAGGATCAGAAGGTCGAGTTCGAGGTCGGCGAAGGCGCGAAGGGCCCGCAGGCTCAGAACGTCCAGCCGCTGTAAGCAGCGAGTATGAGCTGAAGCCGACTGCCGACTAGGCAGTAGGCACAGCGAAGAGCAAACGCCCCGGGGCGGTGGTTTCCACCGTCCCCTTTTGCTTTTCTTCACCCCCGTGTTTGCACCACCCGCTAACCTCAATCCCCAACGGCAGCAAGAACCTATTTCGGGCTTCTCGCACCATCCGGTCGGGTTGCAACAGGGGTGGGGAGCTGCCCAAAAGGTGGGGATAACACACCGCCCGATTTCCACTAAGCAGGTATCACTTGCCTATTGTGGCAATCTAAGGAGCAAATCCATGCGGAGGTCACGTGAAGCGTTTAGTCATTGTCGAGTCTGCAACTAAGGCCAAGAAGATCGCCCCAATGCTGGGGTCCGATTACATCGTCGAGGCTTCAGTTGGGCATATTCGTGACCTCCCACGCGGCGCCGCGGACGTTCCGGCGAAGTATAAGAAGGAGCCGTGGGCGCGCCTCGGCGTGAACGTGGATAAGGGCTTCGAGGCCCTCTATGTGGTCTCCCCGGATAAGAAGAAGCGCGTCGCCGATCTGCGCGCCAAGCTCAAGCAGGTCGATGAGCTGCTGCTCGCGACAGACCCCGACCGTGAGGGCGAGGCCATCGCCTGGCACCTGCTGGAGGTTCTGAAGCCCAAGGTGCCGGTCCGCCGCATGGTTTTCCACGAGATCACCAAGTCCGCGATCCTCGAGGCTGTGGAAAACACCCGCGAGCTGGACTACAACCTCGTGGACGCCCAGGAGTCCCGCCGCGTACTCGACCGCCTTTATGGCTACGAGGTTTCCCCGGTGCTGTGGAAGAAGGTTATGCCGCGCCTGTCCGCAGGGCGTGTGCAGTCCGTCGCCACCCGCGTGATCGTCGAGCGCGAGCGTGAGCGCATGGCCTTCCGCGCCGCCGACTACTGGGACCTGACCGCCGAGCTCACGATCGACCCCGCCGCCCGGCTGGACGGCGACCCGGCGTCCTTCCAGGCCAAGCTCGCCACCGTGGGTGGCCAGCGCATCGCGCAGGGTCGCGACTTTAAGGACGACGCCACGCTCAAGGCCAGCAAGTCCGGCGCCCCGCTGGTCCTGGACGAGCAGCGCGCCAAGCAGCTGGCGTCCGGAATTAAGGGCGAGGAACTGCACGTCGCAAACGTGGAGGAAAAGCCCTACACCCGCCGCCCGTACCCGCCGTTCATGACCTCCACACTGCAGCAGGAGGCCGGCCGGAAGCTGCGCTTCACCTCGGAGCGCACGATGCGCATCGCGCAGCGCCTGTACGAAAACGGCTACATCACCTATATGCGTACGGACTCCACAACGCTGTCCACTGCTGGCATTAACGCTGCCCGCGCGCAGGCCGCCCAGCTGTACGGCCAGCAGTTCGTGGCGGACGGCCCGCGCCAGTACACCCGCAAGGTGAAGAACTCCCAGGAGGCCCACGAGGCGATCCGCCCAGCTGGCGAGCGCTTCCAGACTCCCGGCCAGCTCGCGCAGAAGCTGGATGCCGAGGAGTTCAAGCTCTACGAGCTGATCTGGCAGCGCACCGTCGCCTCCCAGATGGCCGACGCCCGCGGCACCTCCATGAAGGTCACCATCGCGGGCACGTCCGGCGAGCCGGAGGCGGGCACCGAGGTGGAGTTCACCGCCACCGGCCGCACCGTCACCTTCCCGGGCTTCCTGAAGGCCTACGTCGAGGTCTCCCGCACCGCGGAAGGTAAGGACGTCGCCGATAACGCGGAGAAGCGTCTCCCGCAGGTAACCGAGGGCGTGTTCCTCACCGCGGATGATGTCACCGCCGACGGTCACACGACGACCCCGCCGGCCCGTTACACCGAGGCCAGCCTCGTGCGGAAGATGGAGGAGCTCGGCATCGGGCGCCCGTCGACCTACGCGTCGATTATCCGCACCATTCAGGACCGCGGCTACGTCCTGCCTCGTGGCAATGCGCTTGTCCCCAGCTGGGTGGCTTTCGCGGTCGTCGGGCTGCTGGAGCAGAACTTCGGCGCGCTGGTGGACTACGACTTCACCTCCGCGATGGAGGATCAGCTGGACGCCATCGCCGAGGGCAACGAGGACCGCACGAAGTGGCTGGAGGGCTTCTACTTCGGTGGCGGCACCAGCTCCCAGAACTACGGCCTGAAGAATGTGGTCGCCCAGAACCTGGAGAGCATCGACGCCCGCCGCGTGAACTCCCTCCACCTCTTCGACGACGCCAACGGCGTGCCGATCGTCGTCCGCGTCGGCCGTTACGGCCCGTACCTCGAGCGCATGGTGACAAACGATAAGGGCGAGGAGGAAGCGCAGCGCGCCAACCTCCCGGAGTCCATGACCCCGGACGAGCTGACCCTGGAGGTCGCCGAGAAGCTCTTCGCCACCCCGCAGTCCGGCCGCGAGCTGGGCCGCAACCCGGAGAACGGGCGCATGATCGTGGCCCGCGAGGGTCGCTTCGGCCCGTACGTCACCGAGGTGCTGGGCGAGGACGAGGAAGCCGAGGTCACCGCGAAGGCGGAGAAGGTCTTCCTCGCCGAGCGCGATGAGGAGGACGCCGAGCGTGCGAAGGAGGGCAAGAAGCCCCTGTCGCGTGAGACCAAGACCTTCGAGAATAAGAAGGCCAAGCGGATCAAGGAGATCCTTGAGGAGACCCTGAAGCCGAAGACCGCCTCGCTGTTCGCCAGCATGGAGCCGGCCACCGTCACCCTGGAGGATGCGCTGAAGCTGATGAGCCTGCCGCGCGAGGTGGGCGTGGATCCCGCCGACGGGGAGGTCATCACCGCGCAGAATGGCCGCTATGGCCCGTACCTGAAGAAGGGTTCGGACTCGCGCTCCCTGGGCAGCGAGGAGGAGCTGTTCACCATCACGCTGGACGAGGCGCGCCGCATCTACGCGGAGCCGAAGCGTCGCGGCCGCGCTGCCGCGAAGCCGCCGTTGAAGCGTCTGGGGGACAACGACGTCTCCGGCAAGCCGATGTCCGTCAAGGAGGGTCGATTCGGGCCTTATGTCACCGATGGCACGACCAATGCGTCGCTGCGCCGCGGGGACACCCCGGAGACCCTGACGGACGCGCGGGCCAATGAGCTGCTTTCGGAGCGCCGGGCGAAGGACGCCGAGAAGGCTGCCGCGGGACCGGCGAAGTCCACCCGCAAGAGCACGAAGAAGACTGCGAAGAAGGCCACGAAGCGCAGCACCAAGAAGACCGCGAAGAAGGCGGCCAAGAAGGCTTAGCCCTCAAGCGTCGCTAGAGCCTTAAGCAGCGCTCGGCCCGGGCTCGTGATCTCCCAATGGGAGCCACGACCCGGGCTTTTAGTTGCGCGCTGTGTCTGCTGGGTCCGGCGAGAACTTCTCACTTAACTTCGTACTCATCTTCGTACAGTGAGAAGTAAGTACGAAGATGAGTGAGAAGATGCCCTGAGCGGCAGTCAAGAAGGCCTACGAAGCGCCATCGAACAGCGCCCCGCCGACTAGTGGCGGTCCGCGAGGGTGGCGCGCACCGGGCGGGCCAGCTGCGTCATCTGGCGGCGGCCGCGCAGTTCCACGGACTTCAGCATCGTCCAGCGGCGCTGCTCTGCCTCATTGGCGAGCCGCACCGTCGCCGCGCTCGTCAGCACGCGCCCCGGCGTGTCCTTCGCCAGGTCGGTCAGGCGGGAAGCCTGGTTCACGGCGTCGCCAATGACGGTGTACTCGAAGCGGTCCTTCGCCCCGATGTGACCGGCGACGACCGAGCCCGCAGCCACGCCAACGCCCGCCTCGAACTCCAGATCCGTGAGCTTCGAGTGCATCTCCCGGGCGGCAGCCAGCGCGTGGCCAGCGGCGTCCTCAAGGGGCAGCGGGGCACCGAAAACGGCGAGCGCGGCGTCGCCCTGGAACTTATTGATGATTCCCTTGTGCTCGTGGACGACCTCCACGACGCGGTCGAAGAACTCGTTGAGCGCGGAGACCACGTGCTCCGGGGAGCGCTGCGTGGCGAAGCCCGTGGAACCGATGACGTCCACGAACAGCACCGCGACGTCGCGGGACTCGCCGCCCAGCTCCGGGTCCTCCTCCAGCGCGCGGCGGGCGACCTCCGTGCCCACGTAGCGGCCGAAGAGGTCCGAGACCTGCTGGCGCTCCTGCAGGCCACGCATCATTTCGTTGAACCCGGCCTGAACCACGCCGATCTCGGAGGAGTCGTAGATACGCACCGTGGTTTCCAGGTTGCCGCGGCGCACCTGGTTGATGGCGAACTGCAGCTCGCGCACCGGGTCCACCACGCTCATCGCGCTCAAGCGCGCACCCAGGAAACCAGTGACCAGGGCGGTGGCCGCCAGAGCCACGAGCGCGGGAATCAGATCCTCCATGGAGCCGTCGAAGAAGCTCCGGGCCTGCGCGAAAATCAGCAGCAGGATGCCCAGCACCGGCACCGCGTTGGTCAGCACCCAGGTCGCCATGAGGCGGGTGGACATCGGCGAAAGGTCGGACTGCTCCAGGGACCCCTGCTCGAGGGCGCGGGCGGCGACGGGGCGGACCAGCCGTTCGGCCTCCATGTACGTCATCAACGTCACCATCAACCCACCTAGCACGGCGGTCACGGCTACCGTAATCGCCCACCGCGAGGAGAACTGCGCGGCCACCGTCGTGAAAATCACCACGCCGATGGCCCACAGCACCGCACCCGTCACGGACTGCAGGAAGGGAATGCGCAGCACCAGATGCCGGATCATGTTCGGGTCATAGGCATCGGGGTTGCGTTGCCAGCGCAACACGGGGGCGAAGAAGATCAGCGTGAACACCACGCCAGCCACGATCGCGAAAATGAAATAACTCAAATAAGCAATCGAGGTGACGGTGTTTGGGCTGGTCAGCTCGCGTGCACCGCGCAGCGGGATGAGGAAGCGCAGGAAGGTCGCGACGGCGATCGCGCCGACCACGTTCGTCATCAGAATCATCGCGGCATACAAGGGCCAGTAGGTGCCCCAGACCCATTTCAAGTAGCGCGCGAATTGTTGCATGGCTATTACATTATCGAACCCGTCTACAGCGGGGGCTAGACTGTGCTTCGTGAACGTGGATAGCTCTGGATTCGACCCCGCAGCCGGCCGCGGCGTGTGGCGCAAGATCACCGCCCAGCCGGTTCGGGAGCTGCTCGTGGGCGCGGCGGCGAACCCGCAGGCGATGACGCACTCCTGGCTGTTCACCGGCCCGCCCGGTTCGGGGCGCTCGATCGCGGCCAAGGCCTTCGCCACCGGGCTGGTGTGCCCGAATGGGGGTTGCGGGGAGTGCGAGCAGTGCCAGTCCGCGGCCGCCGGCACGCACCCGGATATCGTGTGGATCGCGACGACCGGTTCCATCATCCCTGTCGAGGACGTCCGGGAGGTCATCAGTTCCGCCGCGTCGATGCCCACTGTCTCCCGGTGGCGCGTCGTCGTTGTCGAGGACGCCGATCGCCTCAACGAGGCCGGTTCGAACGCACTGCTGAAGTCCGTGGAGGAGCCACCCGCGCACACCGTGTTTGTGCTGTGTGCCCCGTCCACCGACCCGCTGGACATCTCGATCACGCTGCG
>NZ_JASLIP010000007.1 GCF_030152825.1 Corynebacterium sp. | reverse complement strand
GCGCTGGTTGTTGCGACATGGGATTGTCCTCCGGATTCCATCAAGCCGCGAAAGTCAGATCGATATCAGCCGTAGTATGCCACGTCACACCCGGGGCAAAAGATTCGGGTCGGTGCTGGATTGGTAGTGGGGCTGCACCGGGGTCGGTGCTGGGTCAGCGCTGGGGTCAGCTCTGCCAACAGCCACAATCAGTGCAGGCTGTGATCTGCCTTCCACCGGGTGGTGCGGTATGGCTTTTGCTGGCCGCAGAGCGTACTGTCAAGTGCGATGAGTGATACTGATAGCGTCTCCGGCGACGTCAACAAGCCGGTGGATAACGATTATTCGGTAGCTCAGAACAATCTGCAGGAAGAGAAGCAGCAGGCGCCGGTCAACGACGCGCCGCTAAATATCTCTGATGTGTTGGGGGAGAACACCGAAGATTCCGCGATGGAATCCGCCGGTGGCTCCGCTGTAGCCGAGGGCGCAGAAGATTCTGGGAAGACCGACAACGTCAACGACGAGAAGAACAAGAACGAGAACCCAGAGGACACTGTGGCCGATCAGCAGGCGGAAACCGTAGAAAACAACAACGACAACCACACCACCCCGACCGCGTCCACCCAGGACGTCGCCGTCGCGAAGGACGATGAGCAAGCAGACAAAGCGCAGGAAGACAAGAACGACGACGGCGCCGGTTTCGGTGACCTGGGTCTGTCGCCGGAGGTCCTCGACGCCGTCCGTGCCGTCGGATTCACCTCGCCGTCCCCAATCCAGGAGCAGACCATCCCGCTGCTGATGGCAGGGGAGGACGTGGTCGGCCTCGCGCAGACCGGTACCGGTAAGACCGCCGCCTTCGCGCTGCCAATCCTGTCCCGGCTGAACCTGAAGTCCCGCAAGCCGCAGGCCCTGGTGCTCGCGCCGACCCGTGAGCTGGCACTGCAGGTCGCGGAGTCCTTCGAGGACTTCGCGGAGAAGATGGGCGGGGTCAACATCCTGCCGATCTACGGCGGCCAGCCATATGGTGCGCAGCTTTCGGGCCTGCGCCGCGGCGCGCACGTCGTCGTCGGCACCCCGGGCCGCGTGATCGACCACCTGCAGAAGGGCAGCCTGGACATCTCCGAGCTGCGCTTCATGGTGCTCGACGAGGCCGACGAGATGCTGAATATGGGCTTCCAGGAGGACGTGGAGCGCATCCTGGAGGACACCCCGGAGGACAAGCAGGTCGCGCTGTTCTCGGCGACGATGCCGTCCGCGATCCGTCACCTGTCCAAGCGCTACCTCAACGAGCCGCAGGAAGTGACGGTCAAGTCCACCCAGCGCACCGCGGAGAACATCGAGCAGGACTACCTGATCGTGCACCACCGCGAGAAGCTGGACGCGCTGACCCGCATCCTCGAGGTCACCGACTTCGATGCGATGATCATGTTCGTCCGCACCAAGAACGACACCGAGGAGCTCGCGGAGCGGCTGCGCTCCCGGGGCTACGAGGCTGCCGCCATCAACGGCGACATCGCCCAGGCGCAGCGCGAACGCACCGTGGACCAGCTCAAGGACGGTCGCCTGGACATCCTGGTCGCCACCGATGTCGCCGCCCGTGGCCTCGACGTCGAGCGCATCACGCACGTGTTCAACTACGACATTCCGCGCGACACCGAGTCCTACGTCCACCGCATCGGCCGCACGGGGCGTGCGGGGCGCTCCGGCCGCGCCGTGCTGTTCGTGACCCCGCGTGAGCGCCGGATGCTGAAGTCCATCGAGCGCGCGACGAAGTCCCGCCTCAACGAGATCGAGCTGCCGAGCGTTGACCAGGTCAACGAGGCCCGCAAGACGAAGTTCAACCGCGATCTGACCAAGAACCTCGAGGATCCGCAGGTCTCCGTGTTCCGTGAGCTGGTGACCGCCTACGCGGAGGAAAACGGGGTCACCCTGGAGGACATCGCCGCGGCACTTGCGGCCGGGGCCCAGGGCGGGGAGAAGTTCCTCATGGAGGAGGCACCGCGCCGCGAGCACAAGCGCCGCAGCGACGACCGTTATGGCGATGCCGACCGCCGTGGTGGCGGGGCGTACCGCTCCTTCGAGGAACGCTTCAACAAGCCAGCCCCGCGGTTCACGGACCGTAACGGCAACGAGATGGAGGTCTACCGCCTCTCCGTCGGTCACCGCCAGCGCGTGCGCCCGGGCGCGATCGTGGGTGCCCTGGCCAACGAGGGTGGGCTGAATTCCCGCGACTTCGGCCGCATCAGCATCTTCTCCGAGCACTCCCTGGTGGAGCTTCCGGCGGACCTGCCGAAGCAGGTCTTCGAGGCCCTCGACCAGACCCGCGTGTCCGGTCAGCTGATCAATATCGAGCCGGATCCGGGTGCCCCGAAGGGCCGCCCGGGCTCCCACCGTGGCAACCGCCGCGACCGCGATGACCGCCGCGGTAGCTACCGCGACGACCGGGGCCGGGGCGATCGCCGGGGCGGCGGCCACTTCGACCGCGACCGCGACCGCGGTGGGCGTGGGCGTGGCCGTGGGCACCACAACCGCTTTGAAGACTCCCGTGGGGATCGCCGTGGCGGCGGCCGCCACCGGGACGACCGCGGTTTCGAGGGCCGTGGCGGCCGCGGTAATAACCGCCGCGGGGGACGCTACTAGCCGAAACCTGTAAACCCGGCTGACGTGGAAGAAGTCACGTCAGCCGGGTTTTTGCTTGGGGATCAGCCGGGACCAGTGGCCGAAGCGAGGAATAAAAATAGCCGTGGGAGCGAGTTTTCGCTCCCACGGCTATGTGGCTTTCGCGCAGCACGTGAGCGGCTGCGGGAATCAGTGTCTAGACGAACATCAGGATCGCGGTGACCAGCCACAGCAGGTTGAAGATGCCGCCGAACATCGCAGCCTTACCTGGCAGGCCCTTGGCCGCATCGCCCTGGACAGCGGCGAGCTCATCCTCACTCGCCGGGGTGTCGGATTCGTCCAGGCCATCAACGGAGATCAGGCCGCGGCGCTGCTGCGGGATCACCGCCAGCAGCAGGACCAGCCAGGCTGCCAGAGAGGTGAGGATGGCGGCGTGGAAGGCGTAGTTTTGCATCGCGCCGTCCACGGTCATGAAGGCGACCAGACCCAGCACGGGGACCAGCAGGGAGATGTAGCCGTAGCGGCGGGTCATGCCAGCCAGGGTTGCCACGGAGCCCACCGCCTTGGCGGAGCCGGACTGCGCGGCGCGCAGGGTCGGAGCGAATGCCGAGCTAGCGATCGCGACCGGTCCGATGAGGAGGATCGCGGCGATGACGTGGAGAGCAGTAATAAATTGATCCATGTGAACCACTCTGTCAAAAAATCGTGACTAGTCACAAAACCCCCGGTCAGCGGGGCAGCTGGCAGGCCTCGCGGGCCGCGGCCGCGTCGCCGGTGGTGATCGCCAGCCCGTAGCGTGCCGTAACCACGAGGTACCGGGCCACGTAGGGGCACCGGGCCGCCGGATTGGGAGGCAGCCAGGCTTCCAGGGTGGCGTCGGACTTCTCCCGGTTCAGGTCCGAGGCGGTGACCGCCAGGTTGTAGTGCCAGTCATTAGCGAAGCGGTGGCGCTTCTCCTGGCTCCAGGCGTGGGCGCCCAAGTCCCAGGCCGCGGCGAGTGGGACAATGTGGTCGATATCCACGCCTTGCGGGTGCACCGGTTCCGCGGAGTACTCATCGGCGGCCTCGCCGGTGGCCCGCGGGCAGGGGCTTCCGGGCTGGGTCGGGAAGTTCAGGTTCAGCACCAGCTCACGGGTTGAGCAATAACTTCCATCGGGCGCGATGCTCTGCGCCCAGCCCTGCAGAAAGCGGGTGCGGTCGTAGCCCACCACCCGGATTCGCTGTGGCACGACCTCCACCCGCGCCATGGCCTGGCGGGCCAGCTCCTGGGAACGCCGATCCACAGAGGACCCGCCAGGGAGCCAGCCGCTCGGCGCCGGAACCGTCGTCGTGAAAAACAACAAGCCAGCCACGGTGAAGAGAAAGACCAGAGAGAAAAAGAAACGTCGCCCCATGTTGTCTTAGACAACGGGAGGCGACGTTTGGTTCCCGAGGCTGCGGAAAAAATTTCCGCAGGGAGGGGAGGGGGCTACTTAGCGGCCTCCTCCACGAACTCTTTCTCGGTGAGGCGATCGGCCTTGTTGCTCAGCTCGATGGACTTGTCGAACTCATCCAGAACCTTCGCGGAAGGTGCCTTGGTCATCAGGGTCACGCCGACCATGAAGACCACGTTGGCGAGCACGCCCGGGATCATCTCGTAGAGGCCGAATGGCTTATCGGCGATGCCGAAGTTAGCCAGGCCGCCCCACAGGAAGCTGACGATCGCACCGGCAGCCAGGCCGGCGATCGCGCCCGGGGCGTTCAGGCGGCGCCAGTACAGGGAAGCGATGATGACCGGGCCGAAGGCGGAACCGAAGCCGGCCCACGCGAACTCGACGAGGCTCAGCACACCGGAATCCGGCTTGGCTGCGATGACCACCGCCAGCAGAGCGACGAGGAGCACTGCGAAGCGGGAGAGCAGCTGCAGCAGGCGGTCGGAAGCGTTCTTGTTGAACAGGCCCTTGTAGATGTCCTCGACCAGTGCGGAGGAGACCACCAGCAGCTGGGAGGAAATCGTGGACATGATGGCCGCCAGCACTGCGGTGAGCACCAGACCCGCGATCAGCGGGTGAAAGAGGATCTGGCCCATGTCCAGGAAGATCGTCTCGAAGTTGATCTGGTCGACGATCTTGATGTCCGGGTTCTGGGTGAAGAACGCCGGGCCGATGATCGCCACGAAGACGGTGCCGACCATGGACAGGCCCATCCAGGTCACGCCGTAGAACATGCCCTTGCGTGCGGAGCGTGGGGTACGCAGCGCCATGAAGCGCACGATGATGTGCGGCTGGCCGAAGTAGCCCAGGCCCCAGGCCAGACCAGAGATGATGGTCACGAAGCCCACGCCGTTGAACAGGGAGAACCAGTTCGGGTTCGGCTCGATACCGGACGCAGCGTAGGCGTTCTCCGTCTGGAAGCTGAAGATAGCGCTCGGGTCATCCATGTGCAGGACCGCGAAGATCGGCACGAGGATCAGGGAGATGAACATGATGCAGCCCTGCACCGCGTCCGTGTAGGACACGGCGAGGAAGCCACCGACGAAGGTGTAGATCACGGTCACACCGGCGATCACGGCGATGCCGACGGCGTAGGAGGAGTCGAAGGTGGACTCGAAGTAGCGGCCACCGGCGACCATGCCGGAAGCGACGTAGAAGGTGAAGAACAGCAGAATCACGAGGCCAGCGACCACGCGAAGCACGTGGGACTTGTCCTCGAAGCGGTTCTCCAGGAAGCTCGGCACGGTGATGGAGTTGTCCGCCACCTCGGTGTAGGCGCGCAGGCGTGGTGCGGTGAACCACCAGTTGAGTGCGCAACCGAGCAGCAGGCCGATGGCCACCCAGAGTTCAGAGAAGCCGGATACGAAGATCGCCGCGGGAAGGCCCATCAGCAGCCAGCCGGACATATCGGAGGCGCCAGCGGACAGGGCTGCGACAAACGGGTTAAGGTTTCTGCCGCCCAGCATGTAGTCCTCGTACTCATCGGTCTGCTTATAACCGATCAGTCCGATGAAGATCATGGCGACCAGGTAGATCACCATTGCTGTGGCGAACCATGCTTGGTCTGTCATACAGAATGTCTCTTTCTTTGTAGGGTCGAGACTTCCTGAAAGACCACCCGGGGCCGATGAAAAGCCGGCCGAATGGTTAGTCGAAGTCAATATCTAAAACTTGAGCATGGCTATGATGCCAGAATCTTCGAATCTCTTCTGCTAAAAGCCTGAAAAAATACCGAAAAAATGCCGTGATACTAGGCTTTAGTGAGAGGAAAATGGGCAGTCTACGTGCGCCGATTCGGAGTGTCCGCGGGGCATGGTAGACCCTTATAACTATGGGATCTACTTTTCTGCTGCACGCGCTCGTGCCCGCCGGGGGCGGCGTGCAGCTGTGGGCGGAAAAGGTGGCCGGCCGCCAGATCGTCATGCGCGCCGAGGACATCCCCGCCGGGCAGTGGCCCGAAGAACTGCGCGCTGTGCTGGCTGCCAAACCGTTGCGCTCCCGAGGCCAGGTGCTCGTCTCTACCCCGAGCGGCAAGCCCACCGCACTCGCGATCCCCACCGCGGCGTGGGTGCCGGAGCAGTCCATCGCACTGTTGGAACACCTGCGCCGGATCGCTGCGGACCCCGAGGTACTCGCCGGGCTGAGCCCCGAGGTGATCTTCCTGATCGACCTGTTCGAATACGTGGAAGCCACCGTGAAAGCAGGTCGGGTCATGGTGCGGATGGAGCGGCAGGATCAGCAGTGGCACCCTCGCTTCACCCTGGCTACCGCCGGGGAGCATTCCGCGGTGCTTAACGAGTTCCGACAGCAGCTCCCCGGGGTGCTGGCGCGCAACGGCAACGGAGACGTGGTGGGGGATGCTGCCGACGACTGGGCGCATTGGATGGCCGTGAGCCTCGTTACCGACCGCGCCCGGCCGCCGGAATACGAGGAGCTGCACAGCCCGCTGGTCACCGACCTCCTCGCCGGGCGGGCAACCGCGAAGGCGGGACCCGCCACCGTCAGCGCGCTCAACGAGTGGCGCAGCAGCGCCAGGGACGCAGCCACCCAGCTGGTCTTCCGGTTGACGGATCCGGCGGATGCCCGGGAGGTTGGGGAGCCGGTGGTGGCGTCGTCCCTGGCGGAAGACCGCTCCACCGCCAACCGGGAACGTGAACAGGACCAGGCAGGCGATGACGCGGCGAAGCAGTTCACCTGGCGGCTGGAGGTGGGGCTGTCGGTGGATGGGGCACCGGCCGAGCCGGTCAACACCTCGACCACCGGCAATGAGCAGGCGCGCAAGATCCAGCAGCGGCTGCATCAGGCGGCGAAGGTATGGCCGCGCTTGGGCAGGCACCTAGGTTCCGTCGATCGGTGGGCGACCGTGGGCCGCTGGGCCCCACCGGAAGCTGCCTATACCGGGGATCCCGCCCTCGACCGCCAGGTGGCGTTCAGCGTGGGCCTCGACGACGTGGCGGATTTGCTGGACACCAACGCTAGTCGGCTGCAGGAGGCGGGTTTTCCCGTCATGATCCCACGGGCTTGGGCCCCGAAGACCGCGCAGGTGGGGGCCAAATTTCAGGCGGTGGGCTCCGGGCCGGGTTCCGAGAAGCTCGGGATGGACCAGCTCCTGGACTTCGAATGGAACCTTTCGGTGGACGGCACCCCGGTTGGAGAGTCGGACAAGCTGGAACTCATCAGCTCTGCCCGCCAGATCGTGCAGGTAAACGGGCAATTCGTCTTCTTGGACAAGAGCTCGCTAAGCAAGGCCCGAGGGTGGCTCAACGCGCTTACGGACGCTGCGGAGAAGCACGCGGCGGAGCTCACCGAGGTCACGCTGGCGGAGCTGCTGGAGGCGGAGGCCGCTGCGGAGACCTACGGGAACGAAAACCCGGACCACAACATCCGGGTGGACATGGACGGGTGGGTGCGCCAGCTCTTCGACCGCGAGAAGGTGGTCGCGCCCGCCCGGCAGGTGGAGCTGCCCGCGACGGTGCTGACCGAATTGCGCGAACACCAGCGCCGCGGCGTGAACTGGTTGGCATGGATGGCGGAGCACGGCCTGGGGGCGATCCTGGCCGATGACATGGGACTGGGGAAGACCCTCCAAGTGTTGGCTCTGCTGGCCTGGGAGAAGGAGGAATCTTCGCCGGAGGGCTCGGGCGAGGATGCCACGGGTCCGACCCTGGTGGTCGCGCCCACCTCCGTGCTGGCTGCCTGGCAATCAGAGGCTACCCGCCACATCCACGGCTTCTCCGTGCTCGTGGATCACGGGGCCGGGAAGGTGACCGACGCCGAGTTCCCAGAGCACATCCGGCAGGTGGATCTCGTCGTCACCAGCTACGGGACGGTAGCCCGCAACCCGGAGCGCTATCAGAAGGTTCGGTGGCGTCGCGTGGTCGCCGACGAAGCACAGAACATCAAGAATCCCGCGACGAAACAGTCCCGGGCAGTCCGAGGGATCCCCGCCAATCACCACATCGCGCTCACGGGCACGCCGGTAGAAAACCGGCTCTCCGACCTCTACGCCCTCATGGACTTTGCGAATCCGGGGATCCTGGGCTCGGCCGCCGCGTTCCAGAACCGCCTTGCCATCCCCATCGAGCGTTATCAGGACGTCGGCGCAACCGAACGCCTCAAGCGGATCGTGGAGCCTTTCATCCTCCGGCGTCTCAAAACAGATCCGGCAGTGGGGGTGGCGCTGCCCGAGAAACGGGAGCACGTGGAAACCGTGCCTCTGTCCGCCGAGCAGGCCAGCCTCTACCAGGCCTATATCGCGCAGGTCGAAGAGGCGCTGGAGCAGGGATCTGCGAGCCGCCGTGGTCTGATCCTGGCCTCCCTGGTGAAGATCAAGCAGATCTGTAACCACCCCGCGCACTTCGCGGGCGATGGCTCAGGGATCCTGCGTGGCGGCAAGCATCGCTCGCCGAAGATCGAAAGAATTTTCGAGCTCATCGGCCAGGCCGTGGCGGAGGGTAAGAAGGTGCTGCTATTCACGCAGTTCCCCTCCTTTGGTCGGATGCTGGCGCCTGCGATCGAGGCCGAGTACGGGATGCCCGTGCTTCAGCTCGACGGTTCGGTGAGCAGGTCTCGGCGCACGGAGCTGGTGGCGCAGTTCCAGCGCGATACCGGGCCGGGTGTCATGCTGCTTTCGGTGCGCGCCGGAGGTACTGGAATCACCCTGACCAGGGCTTCCGTGGTGATTCACATCGACCGCTGGTGGAATCCGGCGGTGGAGGATCAGGCGACGGACCGCGCCTATCGCATCGGTCAGGAACGCGACGTCGATGTATATAAATTTGTCTCGGCGGGCACCCTCGACGAACGCATCCATGAGATCATCACCGGCAAGCGGGACCTCGCGGGAGCCGTCGTGGGTGAAGGCGAGGGCTGGATCGCGAGCCTGAGCGACGAGGACCTGGCCGAGCTCTGGCAGCTACGAGAGTCCTCGGACGTGTCTGCTGCGGATGCTACATCTGTGGCTACAAAGGTTCCCGGAGCGGAGAACCAGTCAGAAGGAGGCGGCAGATGAGTAGGAAGAACACTCCTCGGACCACCTGGGAAGGCAACGTCATCCTCGCGGATTTCGGGGCCCGTCGCCGTGCGGAGGCAGCCACCCCGCGGTTTCAAACACCCGCGCCCTCGGACCCGCTGGGCCCAGAAAGCTGGGCCGGGACGCAGCTGCTGGAAGCCGTCGCTGGCGCCACCGACCGCGGTCGGCTGGAGCGCGGTCGGGTTTATCACCGGGGCGGCCACGTCCAGAACATGGAGCTGAGCACCAACACGGTGGTGGGGTTAGTTGCCGGGACCCAGCCGCAGCCCTTCGAGGTGGTGATCAAGGTGGCGGCGCTGAGTGCGAAGAGAAGGGACTTCATCGCCGCGGAGGTCGCTGCCGACCCGGCGCTCCTGCGCACCATCGTCCGCGGAGATGCGCCCCCGACGGATCTCGCTGCGATGCTGTTGCGGCCCGACCAGATCCGCTTCGAGGGCTGCACGTGCCCGGACGGGGCGATGGTGTGTAAACACGCGGTCGCCGTGGCCTTTCAGCTGGCGGAAACCTTCAACCACGATCCCGCAGCCATCCTGCAGTGGCGCGGGGTGGAGGCGGCCGAGGCACTGCGCAGTGTCCAGCTCAGCCACGCCGGGGAGCAGGAGAGCAGCTCAGCCCAGCCGAACTCGAGAAGTGCTGCCCAACAGGCCCCGGAGGTACTCGATCAGGCGGAGTTCTGGGGCTCGGAGGAACGCCGGGTGAGCTGGTCGGCACCACCCGTGGAAAGCGGGCTGGAGCTCGGGGATCGCGATGCCCTGATGCGCGCGCTGCGCAGCCTGAGCTGGACCAGCGTCGATCAACTGCAAACGATGCACGAACTGGAACTGTGCCTGGAGATGATCACCGATGACTCCGGGCGTTTCGACCCCACCCCGTGGGCCCGCCCGGTGACGGGCACGAGGATGAAGTGACAAGGTGAAGAACATGAGCGATGTACAGCTGACAACGGCGTCTTCCCGGCCAAGCGATACCGGCGTGGGTGCGCACTCGGTGCGCTTCCTGCACACCTCCGATTGGCAGATCGGGATGGGGCGGCGCTTTCTCGGCGAGGATAACCAGCGGCTCTTCGATGAGGCGCGACTGGCAGCCGTGGAGAAGCTCTTCGCGGTGGCCGCCGACCGGAAGTGCGAGGCCATCGTCGTCGCGGGGGATGTTTTCGACGACAACCTCCTGGCGGAAAAGACCTGGACGCGGATCCTCGATGTCCTGCGCAACGCCCCGGTTCCGATCTTCTTGCTGCCCGGCAACCACGATCCGCTCAACCCCGCGAGCATTTACCACCAGCCGAGCCTGCAGCAGCTGTCCCCAGAAAACGGCGGGAAGGTGACTGTCCTGCGGGACTCCACGCCGAGGCCACTGCGCGAGGGGGTAGAGATCATCGGCGCGCCGCTGCTGAGCAAGGTGGCCAGCGAGGACCTGGTGTACCGGGCGCTTCACGACCTGGCGCCGGCAGGAAACACAATCCGCATCGCGGTTGGTCACGGGCACACGGAGTCGCGGGACAGTGTCGCGGATCCGTCGGTGATCGACGTCGACCGGCTCAGCGAGCTCGCCCGGCAGCGCGTCGTCGACTACGTGGCCCTGGGGGATACACACTCCGCGATGCCCCTCGATGAGCGCGGGGTGGTGTGGTACTCCGGAGCTCCGGAGGTCACCGACTTCAAGGAACCCGACGGCGGTGGTGAGTCCAACTCGGGCAAGGCGCTGGTCGTGGAGGTCGGCATCGACCCGGAGAACCCGGCTGAGCCCGCGGCGGTCACCGTGGAGCAGGTTGAGATCGGGCAGTGGCGTTTCCTGGCGATGACGGAGGACATCAACTCTCCCGAGGACGCCGAGGACTTCCTGGCGAAGCTGGCCAGCCTACCGCAGCCGCGATCGACTGTGGTCAAGTACGCGCTGCGGGGGAGCATCGACCTGATGACAGACATCCGGCTGGAGACCGCGCTGGCTGAGCAGCGCCCCCGCTTCGCCGCGCTCTACGAGCGCACACGGCTGATGGATCTGCACGTGTCCCCGGAACTATCGGAGCTGCGCGGAGCCCTTCAGTTGCGGGGCTACCCAGAAATCGCGATGGAGAAGCTGCTCGACCTCGCTGAGGATCAGCGGGAGGCCCAAGGGGCTCGAGAACAAGCCACGGATGCCCTGAAGCTCCTTTACCGCTTGGCCGCCGGCGTGCAGGTCAAGGAAAGTTAGGTGACGAGGACAATGACTAACTCACAGCAGCACCACGCCGGGACCGGTCTGGCCATCCACCGCCTGACCTTGGACGACTTCGCGGGAGTGCTGCACGTCGACCTCGACCTGGCGGATTCCGGGGTCACCGTGGTGCACGGGCGCAACGAATCCGGAAAGTCGACCCTGCTTCAGGCTATGAAGCTCCTGCTCAACACGAGCGTGAACACCAAGACTCGCAAGCAGGAGGTCATGGCGCTCAAGCCGGTGGGCAGCAATGGCAAGCCCACGGTCGCCGCTGAGATGAGCATTGGGTCTTACCGGCTGCGGATCGAGAAGAGCTTCGGCACCGGCCGGCACGCGGCCACCCTCGATGTCTCGGCACCCACTGTGGAGAATCTGGTGGACCGGGAGGCCGAGGAACGTTTCGAGGAGATCCTCAACGAGACGGTGGATCGCACCCTGTTGGATGCGCTGACGGTGGAGCAGGGCGCGAGCCTGGAGGCTTTCTCCGCTGGCCGAATCCAATCCCTCAGCACCGTTCTGGCGGCACAGAGTGACCAGAGCGCGGATACCGATACCGGCCACGAGGTGGACGCCACGGCCGCGGAGCTGCTCGCGGCGATCGAGAAGGAATACGATCGCTATTTCACCGCCAAGGGGGCGGTGAAGAGGAATGGCGAGCTGCAGGCGGCTCAGGACGAGCGCGAGGCCGCCGAACAGGCCTTGGCGGAAGCCACCGACATCTATGACGGAGCACAGCGGCAGATCCGGGCGATCACGGAACTGGAAGAGGAGGAACGCCAGGCTGCGGCGGAGCTGCCCGAGGCGAAGCGGGCCGTCGAGGAACTCGAACAACAGCTGCAGACCGCCCGGGCGGCACAGGAAAAGCTCCGGGGTTTCGAACGCGAGGTCAAGAGCGCGCACCAGGCGCTCGAGATGGCGACATACCGCCATGACGCGCGGAAGAAGCAGGTTGAAGCGGTGACTGGCAAGCGAGCCGCGCTCCAGGAGGAAGAACGCCGGCGTGATGAGCTCGCAGCACAGGCGGCCAAGGCTCAGCAGGCACAGCAGAAGCTGAAAGCGGAGTACTCCAGCGCCTCCGAGCAACAGCGATTCGCGCGAGGCTACGTTGCCTGGGCGCAGGCCGGCACCGAATACCGAGCGGCTGAGAAGAACCACCAGAACGCCACCGAGCGCGCAGCGGAGGCAGAAAAGACGGTGGGTAGGCTGCGGGATCTTGAGAATAAGCTCGCGGAGAATCCGGCGACCCAGCAGGCCCTGGACGCGCTGAGTAGCGCCAATACACAGCTTGCCGTGGCGACCGCGCAGCAGGAAGCAATCGCCACCGAGGTGAAGATCACCGGTCCCGCTGGCACGGTGCGCGACGGCGAGAAGGATGTCGAACTCACGGCGGAGGGGTACCGCACCCTGGTGAGTTCCCCGCGTCAGTTCGCACTCGGGGACTACCGCGTTGCCGTCACTCCGGCCCGAGACACCAGCGAGACGGAGACCGCGGTGAGCCGTGCTCGGGAACAGGTCGCCCAGGCATCGAAGGCCCTCGGCATCGAGGACGGGGACACGGAGGCCGCTCACCGGCTGGCCCAGCAACGGCGCGCCCTGGAAAACGATCGCGACGAGGCACAGCTGGAGCTGCGCGGGATCACCGGGGGCGTGAGCTCCCAGGACCTGCAGTTCAGTGTGGAGCAGGCCAGCCGAGAGCTGGTCGCCGCAGGTGAGAAGCTATCCGACCGGGCCCGCGCCGCGGCCGATATCTGGCGGGAGCTGGGCGGGAATGCAGAGCGGGCCGAGGAATTCGGCCTTGAGCCCGAGCTCGAAGAACAGCTCGCGCGGTTAACGCGGGACTCGTCCCGAGAAGAGACGGAGGACACAGAGCCGCAGGTCGCCAAGGACCAGACTGCGGGGGAGCAGGACCCAGGGCACGAAGACGGGCTTGCGGGGCTCGTGGTCGAGCTGGAAACAGCCCAACTGTTCCTCGAGCGCAGCGAGGCGCGGTACACCGCAGCTCAGCAGGCCAAGGACGCGACGGAGCACTCGCAGATCCTCCAGGAGCACAAGCTGGCAGAACTCAATGCCACGCAGCAGGCGCAGCAGCTCGCGGCCGCCGAGGACGAGTTGGCTCAGCAGCGCGAAGAGGCCAGCGACGAGCAGCTGGCGGAGGCCGTCGCCGTGCAGAACAGCGCGCTGGTGGCAGCTGCCGCGATTCGCGATAAGGAGAAGGAGAAATACGAGTCCGCCGCCACCGCCGAGCAGCTTGAGGGCCTCCTTAACGGTGAGAAGGCGGGCCTCGGGGTGCTGCAGAAGAACGCCACGCAACGCGGCCAGGAGCTCGTCCGCCTGCGCACCGAGTTGGCCGGCCGCGAAGGCGCTGCGGAGGCCAAGCGTGAAGCGGCAGCCGAGGCGGAACGGGCCGCTCGCGCCCTGGCTGCCGTCACTGCCCGGGCGGAGGCCGCCCAGCTTCTGTGGGAGACGATGAATGAGGCTCGTACCGAGCTACGGGGTCGCTACTCCCGCCCGCTGTCCGAGGCCTTCCACGTCCTTGCTCGCACCATCTACGGTCCGGGCGTCCAATTCGAGTTCGACGAGGACCTGCAGGTGAGCCGCCGCATCTACGACGGCGTGGCCCTCGACGTGTCCTCCCTGTCTGGTGGTGCGAGGGAGCAGATCAACCTGCTTTCCCGTCTCGCGGTGGCATCGCTGGTGGCCCGGGGCGGGGGAGTGCCGATCATTATTGACGACAGCCTCGGTTTCAGCGACCCGCAGCGCAGCAGGGACATGAACGTGGTGCTGTCCCAGCTGGGCGAGCAGCACCAGATCATCGTGCTGACCTGTGATGCGCAGCGCTTCTCCCGCGTGGTGGGCGCCAAGCAGGTGGACATGGTTCAGCTGCGCCGCGGCGGGGAGTAGCCCCGGGGAATGCGAAAGCCCGGGTGGGACGCGCATCTCGCGCGCCGCCACCCGGGCAATAAAACGTGCCCCCGAGACGATTCGAACGTCCGACCGCTGGTACCGGAAACCAGTGCTCTATCCCCTGAGCTACGGAGGCATCAGATCGGTAGTCTAGCACCCTGGGTGCAAGGGGAGGCAAAAGCACCCCACCGGCCAGCGCGCCCAGCGCAGACGGATGGGGCCGACGAACCCGCATTACGTGCTGATAAAGTCTTTAGGCGTGACTCCAGCAGAACTTTCCGAATTCATTGCACGCATCGCCCGCGAGGTCCTCACCGAGCGTGGCCTGGACGCCTCCGTCGTCCCCGATAACCCGACGGTTGAGCGCCCACGCAACCCAGAGCACGGCGACTACGCCACCAACGTCGCCATGCAGACCGCCAAGAAGGCGGGCACCAACCCCCGCGAGCTGGGCACGTGGCTCGCTGAGCAGCTGGCCGCTAGCCCGGAGATCGACGAGGCCAGCGTCGCCGGCCCTGGATTCATCAACATCCGCCTGGCCGCTGCCGCGCAGGGCAAGATCGTCGAGAACATTCTCGCCGCTGGCCAGGACTTCGGCCGCGGAAATGCCTACAAGGGTACAAAGATCAACCTGGAATTCGTCTCTGCTAACCCCACCGGTCCGATTCACCTGGGTGGTACCCGCTGGGCTGCCGTCGGCGACTCGCTCGGCCGCCTGCTGGCCGCCCAGGGTGGCGAGGTGACCCGCGAGTACTACTTCAACGACCACGGCGGCCAGATCGACCGCTTCGCGAAGTCCCTGTTAGCCGCCGCGCGCAACGAGCCCACCCCGGAGGACGGCTACGGTGGCCAGTACATCCAGGACATCGCCGCCCAGGTCGCCGAAGCGAACCCGACCTGGGGCGAGCTCTCCGACGCGGACGCCCAGGAGCTCTTCCGCGCCCAGGGCGTGGAGCTGATGTTCGACCACATCAAGACCACGCTGAAGCAGTTCGGCACCGAGTTCGACGTCTTCTTCCACGAGAACTCCCTCTTCGAATCCGGCGCGGTGGACAAGGCCATCGAGGAGCTGAAGTCCAACGGCAATCTCTACGAAGCCGACGGCGCCTGGTGGCTGCGCTCCAGCGACTTCGGCGACGATAAGGACCGCGTCGTCATCAAGTCCGACGGCAACGCCGCCTACATCGCCGGCGACATCGCCTACATCGCAGATAAGATCAACCGCGGCCACGACCTGTGCATCTACATGCTGGGCGCGGATCACCACGGCTACATCGCCCGCCTGCAGGCCGCCGCAGCAGCCCTGGGGTACGACCCGAAGCAGGTGGAGGTCATGATCGGCCAGATGGTCAACCTCGTCCGCGACGGCGAGGCCGTGCGCATGTCCAAGCGCGCCGGCACCATCATCACCCTCGACGACCTGGTCGAGGCCATCGGCGTGGACGCGGCCCGCTACGCGCTGATCCGCTCCTCGGTGGACTCCTCCCTGGACATCGACATGGACCTGTGGGCCTCCCAGAGCAACGAGAACCCGGTGTTCTACGTCCAGTACGCCCACGCCCGCCTGTGCTCCCTGCAGCGCAAGGCCGATGAGCAGGGCGTGGACTTCGCCGGCGCCGATCTCTCGCTGCTGACCCACGACCGCGAGGGCACACTGATCCGTTCCCTGGGCGAGTTCCCGAAGGTGGTCCGCACTGCCGCTGAGCTGCGCGAACCGCACCGCATCGCCCACTACGCGGAGAAGCTGGCCGGGGATTTCCACCGCTTCTACGACGCCTGCCAGGTGCTGCCGAAGGCCGACGAGCCGACCGGCGCGGACGCCGCACCGGTCTTCCACGCCCGCCTGGCCCTGGCCGCCGCCACCCGCCAGGTGCTGGAGAACGCACTGAGCCTGGTCGGCGTGTCCGCACCAGAGAGGATGTAAGGCTAAACCCGTATGGATCCGGTCACAGCACAACAACCCACACCACTGCGCCGGCGCACCGCCACCACCGAGGAGTTCAATCTCATCCCGGCCCACGTCTTCCCACGCACCACGCGCCGGGCGGAGAACGGGGAGGTGGCGATCGGCGGCGTGAGCCTGCCAGAGCTCGCCGCCACACACGGCACCCCGAGCTTCGTCATGGACGAGGCCGACTTCCGCTCCCGCTGCCGGGAGATGGCGGAAGCCTTCGGCGGGGGAGAGCGCGTGCACTACGCCTCCAAGGCCTTCATCTCAACGGCCGTGTGCCGCTGGGTGGCTGAGGAGGGCCTCAGCCTGGATGTCGCGAGCCTCGGTGAGTTGCGCATCGCCCTGCACGCCAACTTCCCGGCCGAGCGCATCACGGTGCACGGCAATAACAAGAACGAGGAGTTCCTCCGTGCCGCCGTCGAGGCGGGCGTGGAACTCATCGTCATCGACTCGCTCCAGGAGATCGCCGAACTGTCCCGCGTGGCCCGCGACCTGGGCACCACCCAGGACGTCCTGGTGCGCGTGACCCCGGGCGTGCACGTCGATACCCACGAGTTCATCGCGACCTCCCACGAGGATCAGAAGTTCGGCTTCTCCCTGGCATCTGGCAAGGCTAAGCAGGCGGCCGAGGAGTGCCTCGCCGCCGATGGCCTGGTCCTGCGTGGCCTGCACTGCCACGTCGGCTCCCAGGTTTTCGACGCCGACGGCTTCGTGCTCGCCGCCGAGCGCCTGCTGGGCCTGTGGAAGCAGCTGCTATCCCACGAAGCCACGGGGGAGGATTTCAACGTCCTCGACCTGGGTGGCGGCTATGGCATCGCGTATACCCCGGACCAGGAGGCGCTTGACGTGGCCTCCGTGGCGCGTAACCTGCTCGCGAAGGTCGCCGAGGTGGCCGAGGAGGTCGGTGTTCCTAACCCGATCGTCAACGTCGAGCCGGGGCGCGCGATCGCTGGCCCGGCCATGGTGACCGTTTACCGGGTCGGCACCGTCAAGGACGTCGAGACCAGCGACCACACCGTGCGCCGGTACATCTCCGTCGACGGGGGGATGAGCGACAACATCCGCCCGGCCCTCTACCAGGCGGAGTACGACGTCCGTGTGGTCAATCGCGAGGTCGCCGGCACGCTGGTCCCGACCCGCATCGTCGGCTCCCACTGCGAGTCCGGCGACATCCTGATCAATGATGTCCCGGTTCCCGACGACGTCGCGCCGGGCGACCTGTTGGCCATTGCGGCGACGGGGGCGTACTGCTACTCGATGTCCTCCCGCTACAACATGTTCCTGCGCCCGCCGGTGATTACCGTGGCCGATGGCCAGGACCGAGTGATGATTCGCCGGGAGCGCCTGGAGGACATTTTGACCCTCGAGGGCTAGGGAAGGTCTGCCCCGGCAGGGCTGGGGCGCACCTGCAAAACGTAAAACTAGACTGCTTGGTCTAGGTGGGTTAACCTCTGACCTAAGCGATAAATAACTTGGCATTCTGCCGCTCGCTAGAATGGCTAACCGACGCCACCAAAGGCGAGCGCAAAACCAACAACAACATTGGGAGAAAACTTATGACTGACGCATCGACGCCCACCATCCGCCCGGGTAAAGGACTCGACGCCACTATTGGTGTTGCACTGCTGGGCATGGGCACAGTCGGTGCTGAGGTTTACCGACTGCTCAACGAGCGTGCCGACGAGTTCGCCGCCCGCATCGGCGGGCCACTGGAGGTCCGCGGCGTCGCGGTCTCCGACTTGACCCGCCCCCGCGAGGGAGTTGACCCCGAGCTGCTGACGGACGACGCGCTCTCCCTGGTGCAGCGCGACGACATCGACCTCGTCATCGAGGTTATCGGCGGCATCGACTACCCACGCCAGGTCGTCAACACAGCCCTGAAAGCCGGAAAGTCCGTGGTCACCGCGAACAAGGCCCTCATCGCCGCCCACTCCGGCGAGCTCTCTGAGGCTGCCGAGTCCACCGGCGCTGACCTCTTCTTCGAGGCGGCCGTCGCCGCTGCCATCCCGGTCGTCGGCCCGCTGCTGCGCTCCCTGGCCGGCGACAAGATCGAGTCCGTCATGGGCATTGTCAACGGCACCACCAACTTCATCCTCGACGCGATGTACGAGCGCGGCGCCAGCTACGACGAGATGCTCGCCGAGGCCACCGAGCTGGGCTACGCCGAGGCCGACCCGACCGCGGACGTCGATGGCCACGATGCCGCATCCAAGGCTGCGATCCTGGCATCCCTGGCCTTCCACTCGCGCGTCTCCAGCGAGGACGTCCACACCGAGGGCATCCGCAACATCACCACCCAGGACATCGAGGCCGCGCGCGCCGCAGGCTGCACCATCAAGCTGCTCGCCCTGTGCGACCGCGTCACCCAGGCCGACGGCACCCCGGGGGTCTCCGCCCGCGTCTACCCAGCGCTCGTCCCGCTGTCCCACCCGCTGGCCAGCGTCTCCGAGTCCTATAACGCCATCTTCGTCGAGGCGGAGTCCGCCGGCCGCCTGATGTTCTACGGCAACGGTGCCGGCGGTGGCCCGACCGCCTCCGCCGTCCTCGGTGACGTCGTCGCCGTGGCCCGAAACATCATCCACGGTGGCCGCGGTCCGCGCGAGTCCACCTACGCCGCCCTTCCGATCGCTGACTTTGGAGACGTCGTGACCCGGTACCACGTTGACATGCTGGTGGAGGATCGCGTGGGCGTGCTCGCCGAAATCTCCAACGCTTTCTCTAAGCACAACGTCTCCCTGAAGACGGTGCGCCAGGAGAACAAGGACGACCTGGGCGCCCGCCTCGTCGTCGTGACCCACAGTGCCACCGAGAAGGACCTGGAGGAGACCGTCGCGACGCTCAACGAGCTCGACGCCGTCCGTGAGGTCCACTCCGTCATCCGTATGGAAGGTAAGTAACAGCAATGGCGACTGAGATCCCCGTCGGGCGCAAGGTTCGGGTCAAGGTTCCGGGTTCCTCCGCGAACCTGGGCCCCGGCTTCGACTCGCTGGGTCTGGCCTTGAGCATCTACGACCACGTCGAGGTCGAGGTCATCGACTCCGGCCTCGAGGTGGAGGTCACCGGCGAGGGGCAGGGCGAGGTGCCGCTGGACGAGCGCCACCTGGTCGTCCGTGCCATTCGCGCCGGGCTGAAGAAGGCCGACGTCATCGCCCGCGGCCTTCGGGTGCGCTGCAATAACTCCATCCCGCAGTCTCGCGGCCTGGGTTCCTCTGCTGCCGCCGCCGTCTCGGGCGTGGTGGCCGCCAACGCGCTGGCCGGGGACGTCCTGGACACGGACACGATCATCCAGCTCGCCTCGACCTTCGAGGGCCACCCGGATAACGTCGCGGCCTCCGTCCTCGGCAGCGCCGTCGTGTCCTGGACGAACATCCCGGTCGACGGCACTGAGCCGACGTACCACGCCGCCCCGGTCACGGTCCACCCGGATATCCGCGCTACCGCGCTGATTCCGAACTCTCACGCCTCCACCGAGGCCGTGCGTCGTGTGTTGCCGAGCGATATTCCGCACCTGGACGCCCGATTCAACGTCTCCCGCACCGGCGTGCTGCTCGTCGCCCTCTCCCAGGACCCGAGCCTGCTGTGGGAGGGAACCCGCGACCGGATGCACCAGCCGTTCCGCGCCGAGGTGCTGCCGATCTCCTCCGAGTGGGTCAACCGCCTGCGCAACCAGGGCTACCCGGCGTTCCTCTCCGGGGCGGGTCCGACCGTGTTGGTGCTGTCCACCGAGCCGGTGGAGGAAGCGCTCCTGCAGGAGGCTCGCGACCGGGGCATCCGCGTCGAAGAGCTGACGGTGGCCGGGCCGGTGACCGTCGAGGACGCTTAAGCGGCTGACCGCGAACTAGCGGAAGCGGGTCAGCCCGCCCCGCAGGCTGGCCAGCCCCGCGACGCCGCGTCGCTCCAGCGCATCCACCGCGTGGGCCGAACGGGCCCCGCGCGCGCAGACCACGACCGCCCCGTTTTCCACCTCCGGCGGGGTGTAGCCGCCCAAGATCTCGGCCAGGGGCACATTGATCGCCCCGGGCAGGTGGAATTCCGCAAACTCCTTGGGCTCCCGCACGTCGATGACCGTGCTCCCGCGCGGAATCTCGGTGACCTCCACCGGGCCATGCGGGGGCGTTCCCGTGCGCACCTGCTCGGTCACCGCCGGGTTGGCTGCCACCGGGATTTCCTCCCAGCTTGCGGTCAAGCTGTCGTAGTAAGCGAGCCGGCCGACCAGCGGCTGGCCCACACCCGTGATGAGCTTGATGGCCTCCAGGGCCATCGCCGAGCCCACGATGCCCACCAGCGGCCCCAATACACCCGCCTGCGAGCAGGAGGGCACCGCGCGCGGCGCGGGCGGGGTGGGGAAGAGGTCCTCGTAGATCGGTCCGTGACCTGCCCAGAACACCGATAGCTGGGCCTGATAGCCCAGGATCGAGGCCCAGACGTGCGGGATCCCCAGCCGGGCAGCCGCGTGACTGGCTACGTGCCGGGTGTCGAAGTTATCCGTCCCGTCGAGGATGAGGTCCGCGCCCTCCAGGACTGCTAGTGCGTTCTCCCAGGTCAGCCGCTCGACGATCGGTTCGAGGTGAACATCGGGGTTGAGCTCTATCATCCGCGCGCGGGCAGAGTGGGCCTTGGACTCGCCGTGAGCGGCAGCCGCAGAGCTGTGGATCACCTGGCGGTGCAGGTTGGATAGCTCCACGGTGTCGTCGTCGATGAGCGTGATGTGACCGATGCCCGCGGCGGCCAGGTACAGCAGCGCGGGGGAGCCCAGCCCACCGGCTCCGATCACCGCGACCCGCGAGGCGGCAAGATTCTCCTGGGCCTCCGGCCCCATGAGGGTGACCTGGCGGCTATAGCGTTCGCTGGTGCTCGGCGAGCCCGCAGCGTCGACGGAGTGCGAGGACAATCTTCATGCTCCTTGGGGTTCACGTGCGGCTGAATATCGCGAGGATTCATACCCCGCAGGCGACCTCCCACTGTAGCCCTAAAATGGGATCCGGTAGCCTGCGGCAGCCCTACAGAAAACGGTGTTTCTTGTGGTCCCTGCGGGCGGCGCCGAACAACAGACAAGGGGCGCAGATGAGAGGTACAACCCCACACGACAACGCGGGCCCACGCGAGAGCACAGCCCCGCGCAACAATACGGACCCGCGTAATAGCGCGAAGATCGTCGTCGTCTCCGACCGCATCTTTGGCGGGGAGCGGGAGAACACCATCGGGCAGGAAGCCGCGGCGATGCTGCGGGACGCCGGGTTCACCGTCACCGACCTGATCGTCGTGCCCGAGGGCGCCGAGCCCGTCCGGCGCGAGCTCGAGCGGGGAATCGCCGATGGGGTGGCGCTGCTGCTGACCTGCGGCGGAACGGGTTTGGGGCCGCGAAACCTCACCTCGGAGGAAACCCCTCAAGGTCATCTCCACCCGGCTGGAGACCGTGGAAACGCAGGTGCTCGTGGAGGGGCTGAAGAACACGCCCAAGGCCTCGATGTCGCGCGGAGTGATCGGTCTGAGCTCCCGGGAGCCGGGCGGCACCCTGGTGGTCAACGCCTCCTCGTCCTCGGGCGGCATGCGGGACTGCCTGAAGGTCATCCTGGCTGTCTGGCCCAGCTTTTCGGGCTGGATCCGATAGCGCCCGGGGACGGGCTAGCATGGGGCGCATGCGTATCCACTACTTTGCCGCCGCCCGCGCCGCCACCGGGGTCAGCGAGGAGCCCGCTTCGGCCTTCGACACCCTCGGCGAGCTGCTCGACGATGCGGCTGCGCGGCACACCGGGCGCACGGACTCTGGCCTGAGCCTGGCCGACATCCTGGAACGCTGTACCTTCCTCGTGGACGGCCAGCGAGCCGAGCGCGCGACCGGGCTCGCCGGGGCGCAGCGCGTGGACGTCCTGCCACCTTTCGCCGGGGGATAGGACCCTATTCGGCGCTCGGTGGTTGGCCTCATCCGGCCGCGCGGATGAGCCCAGCTCGGTCTCAGACCAGTAGGACGTCACCCAAGTCCGACGTCATCCAACTCGGCCCCGTCGCCCAGCTCGACGTCACCCAGCTGCGCGAGTTGCGCCGGGGTATCGAAGTCCCGCTCCGCGCCCGTTCCCGGCACCAGCACCACCTGCCGAGCGGCCCGCAGCAGGGCACCGGCAGGTACGTCGCGTTCCCCGGTCTGCGCTATCTGAGCAGGCTGGCCCGGCGCCAGAGCGCACACAGTGGCTCGTCGAAGCCCTTGGCGTTGACCACCACCGCGCAGTCCGCCCCACCGATGGTTTCGGCGAGGTGGGGCAGGAGTGCGGCGGAGCCAGGAGCGTCGACGGCTAACACCGCCACCCATTCGGTATCCAGCTCCCGCAGCCCCGCGGCGATTCCCGCCACCGGTCCGCCGAAGGGAGGGTTTTCGCTGACCGTCGGCACCCCCAGGTTCTGAGGTGCCACGGCCACCCGCGGGCAATTGGGTGGTAGGGAATCCCACAGGCGGGCTCGGACCTCCCCCGTCAGCACGTGCCCATAGGCCTGGTCGAGCGGTACACCGGGGAGCACTCTTGGTTGAGCCAGCGCGAGCACCCGCTCGCGGTGCTGCGCGATGGAAACGAGAGCCGCCACGCTAGCCGCCGATCTTGCTCATGGTGCGCTCCGGCTGGAGGAAGCCGGGGTCGTCAATGCCATGGCCCGGCTTCTTGCGTGCCATCGCGCCCGCCCACGCATCGGCGAGTTCCTCGTCGCTTGCACCCTGCCGCATCATGTCCCGCAAGGAGACCTCGTCGGCTGCCGTGGAGAACAGGCAGGAGCGGATCGCCCCGTCGGTGGTCAGTCGGGTGCGGTCGCACGCCCCGCAGAAGGGGTGGGTCACACTCGCGATGATGCCCACCTGCCCGGAATACTCGCCGTCGGTGACGTCCCACAGCTCGGCGGGCGCGGAGCCGCGGGGATCGGCTGCCGGGCGCAGCGTGAATTCGGTTGCCAGCCGCTCCAGTAGCGCATCGGCCGTCACCATGCCCTCGCGGGTCCACTGGCCGCGCGGTCCCAGCGGCATCTGCTCGATGAAGCGCAGTTGCAGGCCCCTGCGCAGGCAGAAGCGCACCAAATCCGCGGCCGAGTCCTCGTTTTCGCCGGGCAGGACGACCGAGTTGATTTTCACGGGATTCAGCCCGGCCTCCAGCGCGGCATCGATGCCGCGGAGAACATCCTCGTGCCGATCCCGCCGACTGAGTGTGGCGAAGGTCTGCGGATCCGTGGTGTCCAGCGAGATATTGATGCGGCTCAAGCCGGCCGCCGCGAGCCCGGCTGCGCGCTTGTCCAGGCCGAGCGCATTCGTCGTGATTGCGATGCCCGGCACGTGCCCTTCGTCGGTGCGCAGCTGGGCGGTGGCCGCCACCAGCTCCTCCAGGGACTTACGCAGCAGCGGCTCGCCACCGGTGAAGCGCACCGCCCGGAGGCCCAGCGTCTCCACGCCGATGCGCACCAGCCGGATGACTTCCGCATCGCTCAGCGAGTGCTCCGTGGGCAGCCACTCCAGGCCATCAGCCGGCATGCAGTACGTGCAGCGCAAGTTGCAGCGATCGGTGAGGCTGACCCGCAGATCCCGCGCCACGCGGCCGAAGGAGTCGACCAGCTGGCGGGGGCGGGGCGCAGAAGAATTCTGAGTCATCGTGGGGCTCATTCTAGTGGGGCTGTCAACGCCCGCAGCAGCCGCTAGTCCTCGCCGAACTCGGCTTCTTCGTCGGGATCCGGCAGGGTCATGAAATCCCGCTCGCCGCGGCGCATCAGCCGGCGCAGCTCCTTCTTATCGAACTTCTCCACGCTCGTGCGCTCGATGTTCTTAACGAAGCAGAAGTTCTCCGGGGCCATCCACGCGGGAACCTGCGGCAGCAGGGAGTTGCGGATATCCGTCGCGGTTGCCTCCGTTGGCTCGTAGCCCGCGGCCAGGACGACGACGGCCAGGGGTCGCTGGCCCCACTTATCGTCCGGAATGCCGATGACCGCCGCCTCGTTCACCCCGGGGTGGGCCAGCAGGTAGTTCTCCAGGGAGGCGGAGTAGATCCACTCGCCGCCCGAGCGGATCACGTCGTTCTTCCGGTCGTGGATGACGAGGAAACCGTCCTGGGTCACGGTGGCAATATCACCGGTGCGCAGCCAACCGTCGACCGTGAAGCGGCTGGAGCCATCGTCCACCGCCTCGCCCCGGAAGACGCTGGCCGCACCGTCGCCGGTCTGGCTGGGGGACTCGTAGTAGCTGGCGGCGACAGTATTCCCGCGAACCTGCAGCTCGCCAGCATTGCGGTCGTGGGATTCCAGGGCGCGGCCGGCGTCGTTGACGATGCGGTATTCCAGTCCCACGGGGAAGCGTCCCTGGGAGTAGCGGTAGGCAGCACGCGCCTGGCCAGCCACGCCGGCGGGCGGGTGAGCGACCGTGCCGATCGGCGAGGTTTCCGTCATTCCCCAGCAGTGGATCATGTCCACGCCGTAGCGAGCCTCCCAGGCGTCGATCAGCGCCGGGGGAACCTGGGAGCCACCGGAGTAGATCGTCTGCAAGCTCATGCGCCGCGGCGGGGTCTTCTCGTAGTGGACGATCAGGCTCATCCACACCGCCGAGGCCCCGTGCGCTTGGCGGGGCATGGCGTCCTCGATGACGTGGGCGAGGTGCTCGGGGTCCGTGGTGTGTCCGGTCATCACCATCGGCGCGCCGGACATGAACGCGGCCAGCGGAACGCCCCAGCTCAAGACGTGGTAGATCGGCACTCCCAGGAGGAAGGGGGTGTCGTTCTGGATGCCGAAGCTATCGGCCGCGCGCAGCCCCAGGGAGTGCAGCCACAGGGAGCGATGCGAGTACACCACGCCCTTTGGCGCCCCGGCCGTGCCGGTGGAGTAGCACAGTGCTGCCGGCGCGGTTTCCGGAAGATCCGGCCAGTCGTAGATCGCGGGCCGTTCATCCAGCAGCGGCTCGTAGTCTGTCACGTGGATCCGGCGATCGGGGTCAGCCTCGGCGAAGGCGAGGGTGATCCGGTCCTGGATGCGGGTGATATCCGCGGGGCTGGCCCCGACGAGGATCACGCCCTCCACGGTGGGGCACTGGGGGAGCATCTCGACCAGGCGGTCGGCGTCCACCGCGTCACAGACGATGACGCGGTTCTCGGCGTGATTGATGGTGTGGATGACCTGGTCGTCGGCGAGCTGCCGGTTCAGCGGCTGGAAGACCGCACCCATCGACGGGGCCGCCAGCAGCACCTCCAGGTGCTCGGTGCGGTTGACCATCAGGGTTGCCACCCGGTCGCCGATGCGGATGCCGAAGTCCTCGGCCAGCGCGTGGGCGAGTGCGGCCACGCGCGCCCCGATCTCCTTGAAGGTCGTGACCTCAGGCTCGGTTCCCAGGTACGTGGTCACCGTGCTGTTGCGGTGCGCATTGGTGCCGTAGGTCAAGATTTGCGATACGGAAAAGGGGCGTTCCTGCATCGTAGATTCCATGGTGTCCACCTTAGCCCGCGGCTGCGTGTTCCTTTTCTTTATGACGCCACCAGTCCACCAACCCGGTGGCTCGGCCACCATTGATGCGTCCTGGCCATGAGGACTCGTGACTCAAGCCGGGTTCAAAAGTGTGTGAGCGATCGCCGGGTGTTACACTTGCAGCTGCTTCGAGGGCACCGTGCGATCAGCCGGGGCCCAGGAGGATTCCAAGGGTGTGGGGCGTTCAACCGCCAGCGCCGCTTCGTGGGCCGGGTTGTTATTGGCCCCGCGGCAGCCGCACCGCCACCGCGATTCCCCGGCCGGCCCCAGACAGTGGGCGTCTGCCAGATCTGCGGGATCGTGCGAGGGCAATTTCTTTTAATACTGAAGAATAATTCCGGGTTGTTGCCTGCTTGGCGCATCTGTTGAGTGGCCGCCACCTGGGCCGGCGTGTGTCGTCGGCCAAAATCAATGCAAATTTCTGCGCAGCGCGTGAGATGCACTGGCCAATAGTCCCGGCCGGTGTCGGCGAAGGGTGCTGTGCGGCGGAAAGGACTTTCGTGAGCTTGTCCGACATCATCGAGCGGGGCCAGGCCAATGGGCTGGCCTCCCTCAAGCTGGCCGAGCTGCGGCAGGTTGCAGCAGCCCAGGGGCTCAAGGGAACGTCGAAACTGCGCAAAGGAGACCTCGTGGCAGCCATCGAGAACGCCGGCAAGGGTGGCGGCGCTGTAGCTAGCGATCAGCCCCCACAGAAGGCCGAGAAGAAGGCTGAAAAGAAGGCTGATCAGCGCAGCGACCGGAGCGAGCGCGGAGAAGGCAAGCACGCCGAGCGTCGCGAGGACCAGCGGGACGAGCGCCCAACCTCCCCGGAGTCGGAGAACAACTCCGGCCAGCAGGAGGAGCAGAACTCGGGCAACAACGAGCGCGGCGATCGCCGCAACAACCGCCACAACGACGGTGGCGATAACCACCAGGGGCGCCGACGTCGTAACCGCCGCAACCGCCGCAACCGTCGTGGGGGAGAGCGGGGCCATGACCGCAACAACGGGCACCGGAACAACGGTGGCCACGGCGATGGCGGCAACCACGAGGGAGGTGGCGAGAACCGCAACGACCAGCAGGACCAGAAGCCGGAGCCGCAGGAGGCCCCGGTCGCGGGCATCCTCGATTTCGCGGACGCCAACACCGCCTTCATCCGCACCACCGGCTACCACGCGGGGCCGACGGACGTGTACGTCCCGATCAACACGGTGCGCAAGTACGGCATGCGCCACGGCGACGCCATCGTCGGAACCATCCGTCCGAACGCAAAGCAGGGCGGCGGCCGCGGCCGCAACCGCCAGAAGTTCACCCCGCTGCACTCCGTAGAGATGGTCAACGGCCTGTCCCCGGAGCAGGCAGCGCAGCGCCCGGACTTCTCCAAGCTGACCCCGCTGTACCCGAATCAGCGCCTGCGCCTGGAGACCACCCCGAAGGTCCTGACCACCCGCGTGATCGACCTGATCATGCCGATCGGTAAGGGCCAGCGCGCGCTCATCGTCTCCCCGCCGAAGGCCGGTAAGACCACGATCCTGCAGGACATCGCCAACGCGATCTCCACCAATAACCCGGAGTGCTACCTCATGGTCGTCCTCGTCGACGAGCGGCCGGAGGAGGTCACGGACATGCAGCGCAGCGTCAACGGCGAGGTCATCGCCTCGACGTTCGACCGCCCGCCGAAGGAGCACACCGCCGTCGCGGAGCTCGCGGTGGAGCGCGCGAAGCGCCTAGTCGAGCAGGGTAAGGACGTGGTCCTCCTGCTGGATTCCATCACCCGACTGGGCCGTGCGTACAACAACTCCTCGCCGGCCTCCGGGCGCATCCTGTCCGGTGGTGTGGACTCCAATGCCCTGTACCCGCCGAAGCGTTTCCTGGGTGCAGCTCGCAACATCGAGCACGGAGGCAGCCTGACGATCATCGCCACCGCGATGGTGGAGACCGGCTCCGCCGGTGACACGGTGATCTTCGAGGAGTTCAAGGGCACGGGTAACGCCGAGCTGAAGCTGGACCGCAAGATCGCCGAGCGCCGCGTGTTCCCGGCCGTGGACGTCAACCCTTCCGGTACCCGAAAGGACGAGCTGCTGCTCGGCCCGGACGAGGCCCGCGTCATGCACAAGCTGCGCCGCATCCTCTCCGCCCTGGATCCGCAGGCCGCGATCGATCTGCTCATCAAGCAGCTGCGGAAGAACAAGACGAACCGGGACTTCATGATCCAGATCGCCAGCTCCGCCCCGCTCGCGGAGGAAGAGGATGACTAGTCCGCACCCCAACCGGCTAGCATTGACCAGTGGACCAGGACTATTAGGAAGAGACTAAAAGCATGTCCAAGGCAGGCAAAGACTCGAGCAAGGATTCTGCGCTCGACCACACCCCGTCGGTGATGGATGACATCCTCTCGGAGTATCAGGGGCTGGAGGCCCAGCTGGCGGATCCGGAGCTGCACAATGACCCGAAGGCGGCGCGCCGGGTCGGCAAGCGCTTCCAGGAGCTCCAGCCGGTGATCCAGACCTACGAGCGGCTGAACACCGCGCGGGAGGATCACGAGGCCGCGGCCGAGATGGCCAGCGAGGATGCGGAGTTCGCCGAGGAGGCCACCCGCCTGGAGGCGGAGATCGAGGAGCTGCAGGAAAAGCTCACCGATCTGCTCGCCCCGCGGGACCCCAAGAACGGCGACGACATCATCATGGAGATCAAGTCCGGCGCCGGTGGCGAGGAGGCAGCCCTCTTCGCGGGGGAGCTGGCGCGCATGTACCAGCGTTATGCGGAGCGCCATGGCTTCGCCACCGAGATTCTGGGTCTCAACGAGACCGACTTGGGCGGGGTCAAGGACATGACCATGTCCATCCGCTCCAAGCAGCCTTCCCGCGACGGCGCGTGGGCCGACTTCAAGTTCGAGGGCGGCGTCCACCGCGTGCAGCGCGTGCCCGTGACTGAGTCCCAGGGGCGCATCCAGACCTCCGCCGCCGGTGTGCTGGTCTACCCGGAGCCGGACGAGGTCGAGGATGTCGAGATCGACGAGAAGGACATCCGCGTGGACGTCTACCGTTCCTCCGGTAAGGGCGGCCAGGGCGTGAACACCACTGACTCGGCAGTCCGCATCACCCACCTGCCGACCGGCGTGGTCGTGACCTGTCAGAAGGAACGCTCCCAGATCCAGAACCGCGCCCGCGCGATGCAGGTGCTGGCAGCTCGCCTGCAGCAGATGAAGGTAGAAGAGGCCGAGGCGGAGGCAGCGGAGGGCCGCGCGGCACAGATCCGCACCATGGACCGCTCCGAGCGCATCCGCACCTATAACTTCCCGGAGTCCCGCGTCTCTGATCACCGCATCGGTTACAAGGCCAATAACCTGGATTCCGTGCTGGACGGGGACCTGGAGACCCTCTTCGCGGCTCTGAAGGAAGCCGAGCGCATCGAGCGCCTCGAGGCCGAGGCCTAAATGGCCACCGTCAGCGAGGCCGTGCGCTCCGCTGCGCGGCAGTTTTCCGACGCCGGTCTGGCGTCTCCGCTCAACGACGCCCGGTGGCTCATGGCCTACGCCCTGGCCGGGCAGGGCAACGCGGATTCGCCGCGCACCCCGGCCGGACTGACCGAGGTCTTCGCCGCCGGTGACAACCCGGAGCCGGTGATCTTCGCCGAGTGGGTGGCCCGCCGGGCGCGTCGCGAGCCCCTGCAGCACATCGTGGGGGCCGCACCCTTCTTCGGCTACGACCTCTACAGCGATTCCCGCGGCTTCATCCCGCGACCTGAAACCGAACTGCTCACCGAGTATGCATTGGGGCAGATCTGTGCCTGGATTGAGCGCGCAGCCGCCGAGCCGAACCTGCGCCCCGCAGACGGGGTGGTGCGCGTGGTGGACCTGTGCGCCGGTCCCGGCACCATCGGGCTGGCGCTGGCCGCACAGCTCGGCGAGTTCCTCCGCGAGCAGGCTCCGGCCGGATCCGCCGACTACCGCTGGCTCTGCAGGATTGAGGTGACTGGCATCGAGTTGGATCCGGCGGCGGTGGAGCTGGGGCAGGAGAACCTCACATACTTCCGCCGGGTGGGTCTGCTTGGCGAGCAGCTGGACGTCCGCCTCGTGGAGGGCGACGTCCGCGACCTGGGGCTTCTCGACGACCTCGGGCTTGCCGGTCGTGCCCAGCTCGTCGTGGCGAACCCGCCCTACGTCCCCAGCGGCAGCCGAACGGACGTCGAGACCGGGGCCGACCCCGCGATCGCCGTTTTCTCCGGCGACGACGGCCTCGAGCTTATGCCCCACGTCGCCACCGCGATCGTGCGCGCCGCCGCCCCCGGGGCGCCGGTCGCCGTCGAACACGACGACGCCACCGGGGATCAGACCCGGGAGATCCTCATTGCCGCGGGACTGAGCGACGTCGTGAAGAAACAGGACCTCGCTGGCCGCGACCGCTTTGTCGTCGGGCGAGCGACTTCGCCACAGGCAAGCCAATAACAGCCACCGCGCGGGCAGCACCGGTTGGGGCACTACACTCTAGAAGAAGAAAACAGCGCACAATTCCCAAGTAAGGGAGAAGGAAGCTCATGGCCCAGCGAGTAGACGCGACAAACCCCGGAGACCGGGAGGGCGCCATCGTCACAGCAGAGAACGCGGTGAAGGGCGGTCGGTTGATCGTCATGCCGACGGACACCCTTTATGGCATCGGCTGCGATGCCTTCGATAATGCCGCCGTCGAGGCTCTGCTGCAGGCCAAGCACCGCGGCCCGGATATGCCCGTGCCGGTGCTGATTGGATCTTGGGACACCGTCGAGGGGCTGGTCGCGGAGTTCAGCGCGCACCTGCGCCGACTCGTCGAGGCCTTTTGGCCCGGTGGGCTTTCCCTGGTCGTGCCGCAGGCTCCGAGCCTGCCGTGGAACCTGGGGGACACCCGCGGCACCGTGATGCTGCGCATGCCGAACCACCCGATCGCCATCGACCTGCTGCAGCGCACCGGCCCGATGGCCGTGTCCAGCGCGAACGTTTCCGGCCAGCCGCCGGCGACCACCGTGGCCATGGCTGAGGAGCAGCTCGGCGACTCCGTGGCGGTGTACCTAGACGGCGGGGAGGCGACCATAGGGGAACCCTCCACGATCGTTGACCTGGCTGGGCACCGCCCACGCATCCTGCGCGAGGGCGCGATCAGCGCCGAGCAGATCGGCGAGGTGCTTCAGATGCCAGCCAGCGAGCTGCGTTCGAAGTCCTAAAGGTGGGCTGACGGGATGCTTTTGGCTCAGGGATTCACGCCGGTGGCGGGCGCCGGCGTGCCGCTACGCGAGCTGGCGCTCGTGTTGCTGGTCGGCTGTACCGTGACCTTCCTAACCACTGGCGGTGTGCGCTACCTCATGGTCCGCTACGGCACCATGGCCATGCCCCGGGAGCGCGACGTGCACACGGTTCCCACGCCTCGCTTGGGCGGGGTGGGGATGTTTACCGGTGTGGTTGTCGCGATCGTCGCAGCAGCTCAGCTGCCTGCCTTGAATCGCGGATTCCCGCCGGTCACACCGGATATGACGGCGGTGCTGGCCTCAGCCTTCGTGATTGTCATCGTCGGTATTCTCGACGACCTGCAGGACATCGCCTGGTGGGTCAAGCTCGGCGGTCAGGTCGTGGGGGCGACGCTCATGAGCCTGCTGGGGTTGAGCTGGTATCTGATCTATTGGCCGGGCGGGGAGGGGACCACCCTCATCCTGGACCAGGTCCAGTCCACGATCTTGACCGTTTTGCTCACGGTCACGATCATCAACGCGATGAACTTCGTCGACGGCCTGGACGGGCTGGCTGCCGGTCTGGGGCTGATAGCGGCGGGCACCGTGCTGATCTACTCGCTGACGATCCTGCACGACCAGGGTGGAGCGGTGTCCGCGTATCCGCCGGCGATCATCTCCGCCGTGCTGGCCGGGGTGTGCATGGGCTTTTTGCCGCATAATTTCTCGCCTGCGCGAATCTTCATGGGGGATTCCGGCTCGATGCTCATCGGCATGCTGCTCTCAGCCGCCTGCGTGTCGGCCTCCGGGCGCATCAACCTTTCCCTCTATGGTGTGGCGGACATGTTCGCGCTGCTGTCTCCCGTGATCGTGGTGCTGGCTGCGCTGTTCATCCCGCTGTTGGACCTCGTGCTCGCTGTCGTGCGCCGCGTGGCGGCTGGCAAGAGCCCGTTTGCGCCGGATAAGAAGCACCTGCACCACCGCCTGCTGCGCCTGGGGCACACTCAAAAGCAGGTGGTGCTGGTGCTTTATACCTGGGTCGGGGTGGCCGCGTTCAGCGCGGTGGGTTCCACGGTCTTGCCGACGAACTTGACCGCGATCCTGGTCGGGGTGCTCCTGCTCGTGGCCGTGGCGAGCACGGCGATTCCGTTGTGGAAATCTGGGGAAGCGGAAGATAGAGTAATCCGACGTGAGTGAAGATTTTGCAGGTCACAATGACCGCCAGCCAGACCAGCCCGAGGTGTCCGACCCTCAAGCTGCGCAGTCCCCGCTGCCTCCCGTTGAGGACGACCCGGACGTCGGTGATTCCCGCCGTCCGCTGATCCGTGCCGCCCGGGGTGGTCTCATCGCTCTGGCTGCGGTGACGGTGTTCTCGCTGGCCCTGTGGGGCGCGACGCGCGACCTTCCGGGGATCTATGGCGCGCTCATCGGTGCGGCGATTGGTGGCGGCTTCCTGTTGATGACGATCGGCGTGGTGCTGGTGACTGCCAACTCCTCCCCGCAGGCCACCCTGGGGGCTGTGCTGGGATCCTGGCTCCTCAAGGCGGCGCTGCTGCTGGTTGTGCTGATCGTCATCAAGGACAAGACCTTCTATGACAATACGGCACTGGGGGTCACTATCATCCTGGTGCTCGTGGCGATGCTCGGCTCGGAAATCATGGCAATTACGCGCACGAAGCTGATGTATATCCCCGAGAAATAGGCCACGTATCGAGCCGGCGGCAAGCAGCGCAAGAGGGCTGTTCGGGCCAGCGATCCGGCGTAGAGGGAATGAGCGAAACCCCGCAGGTGAATGTGATCACATCCTGTGGGGTTTCGCTTATGGTTTCTTGGGGGTTTCCTGGTAGAGTCGTAGCGGGCCAACTGGGCTGCTGGGCGTTTTGCCACCAAGGCAGCGTAATTCGGCACCGACCCACCCTCATGGACGTGCGACGGAGTCCTGGGGGAGAGGTAATACCAAGAAATAGACCTCCATCGCACCGCCTAACTTTTCTAAAAGTTCACGCGGCCCAATCACGGGAGAGAACGCTGAGTGTAACAACCTTGGCAATGAAGGGTGAGTTTCATCCCCCTTCATTGGAGCACGAATTCTTCCCGGGGCAGGTGGATCCAAATCAGCTGTGGCTGACCGGTTTCGCGGGCGATATCTTCGCCCTCGACCGTCTCATGCTCGTGCGTATCCTGATGATCGCCATCGTGGTGATCTTCTTCCTGATCGCTATGCGCAAGCCGAAGCTGGTTCCCCGCGGCATCCAGAACGTTGGCGAAATCGCTCTGGACTTCGTGCGGATCCACATCGCGGAGGAAATTCTAGGCAAGAAGGAAGGTCGCCGGTTCCTGCCGGTGATTGCGGCAATCTTCTTCACTGTCGTGGCTGCGAACCTGCCGACCCTCATCCCGTTCCTGAACATCTCCCCAAGCGCCCGTGTCGGCCTCCCGCTGGTACTGGCGCTTGTGGCATATGTGGTGTTTATCTACGCGGGTGTGAAGCGTTACGGGTTCGGTAAGTACATGAAGTCCTCGCTGGTCATTCCTGGCCTGCCGACCTTCATCCACTTCATTGTTGTACCGATCGAATTCTTCTCGACCTTTATCCTCCGTCCGGTAACCCTGACCATTCGTCTTATGGCCAACATGCTGGCCGGTCACATCATCCTCGTCATGCTTTTCAGCGCCACGAACTTCTTCTTCTGGCAGCTGAACGGCTGGTCGTTGGTGGCTGGCGGCACGATGGTCTTCGCGATCGCATTCTCGCTCTTCGAGCTCATGATCGTCTTCCTGCAGGCGTACATCTTCGCCCTGCTGACGGCTGTGTACATCGAGCTGAGCTTGCACGCGGACGCACACTAACCCCGGTTAGTAACTCTGAAATCTGAACAACTGAACCGATCGTCACAAACCACCCGCAACAAGCGGAAAGATCGGTCACCAGAAAGGTAATGGAAACCAAATGAACGACATCCTCTTCCTGGCTCAGGACACTGTCACCAAGTTCGAGGGCTTCGGCACCATCGGCTACGGCCTCGCAGCAATCGGTTCCGCAATCGGTGTGGGTAACGTTGCAGGTAAGACCGCTGAGGCTATGGCACGTCAGCCGGAGATGGCTGGCCAGCTGCGCACCACCATGTTCCTGGGTATCGCGTTCGCTGAGGCCCTGGCCCTGATTGGTTTCGTCGCCGGCTTCCTGTTCTAAGTCAGTCCGCTCAAGAAGCGGTCGGGGATTACACGGGCTCTCAGGCTCCTCCCCGTGAGGAGCCAACGAACCGGCACCGATCGTGAGAAAAAGTTTTAAAAACTTAGGACTTTCAAGAACAACGCACTAAAGCGAAAGCTGGAGACTATGACGAACACCTTTTTCTTGGCAGCTGAGACGCTGCCGTTGGAAGAGCCGATTAACCCGCTCATTCCACCGCTTTATGACATCGTCTGGTCCATTATCCCGTTTGCCGTCATCCTGTTTGTCTTCGCGAAGGTTGTCCTTCCGAAGTTCCAGGAAGTGCTGACTCAGCGTGAGGACAAAATCGAGGGTGGCATTCAGCGTGCAGAGGCCGCCAAGGCCGAGGCTCAGGAAGCCCTCGAGAAGTACAACAAGCAGCTCGCAGAGGCACGCACCGAAGCGGCTCAGATCCGTGATGATGCTCGCTCCCAGGGGCAGAAGATCATCGCTGACATGAAGACGCAGGCAACCGAGGAGTCCAACCGCATCGTTGAGGCTGGTAACAAGCAGCTGGAGGCCAACCGCGCTTCCGTGGTTGCTGACCTTCGCAAGGAGATGGGGGAGAACTCCATCAACCTGGCTGAGCGCCTGCTGGGCGAGCAGCTGAACGATGACGTCAAGCGTTCGGGCACCATCGACAACTTCCTCGCCGGGCTGGACAACGTCGGCACCGCTGGGAAGTGATCGGTATGCACGCAGCGAGCCGCGAGGCATTTGAGCGACTCATCAAGACCTTGGACCAGGGTCTGAAGGAGTCTGATAACGCAGTAGGCAACGGAGCAACGACCGGCACCGAGCTTTTCGATGTCGTCGACGTCCTGGATCAGGAGCGCAGCCTGCGCGTCGCAATGGTCGACGCCGCTGCAACCCCGGAACAGCGTGTCGAACTCGTCAAGACCCTGCTGTCCGGCAAGGTCACGGCCTCTACTGAAGAGATCGTGTCCGCTGCGGTATCCCAAAACTGGTCAAACTCGCAGGACTTCCGGACCGGCCTGGAGCGTCTCGGCCGCCGAGCACTGCTTCGTTCGGCTGAGGCCCAGGGCCAGCTCGAGCGCGTCGAGGGGGAGCTGTTCTCCCTCGCCCGCATCCTCGAGCGCGAGTCCGAGCTCGAGCTTCTGCTCTCCGATCGAGCAGCAGCTGTGGACGACCGTCGCGACCTTCTCGCGAAGGTTATCTACGGCAAGGTCTCCTCGGTGACTGAAGCTCTGGCCCTGCAGGCAGTCGGTCGCGCCCGCAAGGCGCCGGTCGACCTGCTGGATGACCTGTGCCAGGAGGCAGCTTCCCTCAACGGCTTCGAGGTCGCGCGCGTTACCAGCGCCGGCCCGCTGTCCGAGGAGCAGAAGGCAAGCCTCTCCGAGAAGTTGCACAAGATTTATGGTCGCAAGATTGCGGTTCACACTGAGGTTGACTCCAGCCTCCTCGGCGGTGCCGTAGTCCGGGTCGGCGACGAAGTGATCGACGGAAGCACAGCTGGCAAGCTGGAGCGTATGCGTCGTTCTCTCGCATAACGACCGACCAAGCGAGAACACGAATTGCTGGAACACGAAACCGAGAGCAGGAAAAACATGGCGGAGCTGACGATCTCCTCCGATGAGATCCGTAGCGCGATTGCGAACTACACCTCGAGCTACTCCCCGGAGGCCTCCCGCGAGGAGGTCGGCGTGGTCACGACGGCAGCCGACGGCATTGCCAACGTGAGCGGCATGCCATCGGTGATGGCTAACGAGCTGCTCGAGTTCCCAGGCGGCGTCATTGGCGTCGCTCAGAACCTGGACACCGACTCTGTCGGCGTCGTGGTCCTGGGTAACTACGAGACCCTTAAAGAGGGCGACGAGGTAAAGCGGACCGGAGAAGTCCTTTCCATTCCGGTCGGGGAGAACTTCCTCGGCCGCGTTATCAACCCACTGGGTGAGCCGATCGACGGCCTTGGCGACATCACCGACACGGAGGAGCGCGCACTTGAGCTGCAGGCTCCTTCCGTCCTGATGCGTCAGCCAGTGAACGAGCCGATGCAGACCGGCATCAAGGCTATCGACGCAATGACGCCGATTGGCCGCGGTCAGCGCCAGCTGATCATTGGTGACCGTAAGACGGGTAAGACCTCCGTCTGCATCGACACCATCCTCAACCAGCGTGACAACTGGGAGTCCGGCGACCCATCGAAGCAGGTGCGCTGCATCTACGTTGCGATTGGTCAGAAGGGTTCGACCATTGCGTCGATTCGCCAGACCCTGGAAGAGCACGGCGCGCTGGACTACACCACCATCGTTGCCGCACCGGCATCCGACTCCGCAGGCTTCAAGTGGCTCGCACCGTTCGCGGGTGCAGCTCTGGGCCAGCACTGGATGTACCAGGGCAAGCACGTCCTCGTCATCTACGATGACCTGACCAAGCAGGCTGAGGCCTACCGCGCGATTTCCCTGCTGCTGCGCCGCCCGCCGGGCCGCGAGGCATACCCAGGTGACGTGTTCTACCTGCACTCCCGTCTTCTCGAGCGTGCCGCAAAGCTGAACGACGAGCTGGGTGGCGGCTCCCTGACCGCACTGCCGATCATCGAGACGAAGGCAAACGACGTGTCTGCCTTCATTCCGACCAACGTTATTTCCATTACCGACGGTCAGGTCTTCCTTGAGTCTGACCTGTTCAACCAGGGCGTCCGCCCGGCAATTAACGTTGGTGTGTCCGTTTCTCGTGTCGGTGGTGACGCACAGACCAAGGGCATGAAGAAGGTGTCCGGTAACCTGCGTCTGGACCTGGCCGCATACCGCGACCTGGAGGCATTCTCTGCCTTCGCATCCGACCTGGACGACGCTTCCAAGGCTCAGCTGGAGCGCGGTGAGCGCCTCGTCGAGCTGCTGAAGCAGACCGAGCACGCACCGCAGTCCGTCGAGCACCAGATGATCTCCATCTGGCTGGCCGGCGAGGGCGAGTTCGACGACGTCCCAGTCGAGGACGTCCGTCGCTTCGAGGCTGAGCTGATTGAGCACCTGCGCTCCAACGCATCTGGCGTCTTCGACCAGATCGCTGGCGGCACCCCGTTCACCGAGGAGTCCCAGGCGCAGCTGAAGCAGTCCACCAGCGAGTTCAAGCGTGGTTTCCAGACCACCGACGGCACCCCGATCATCCGGGAGCCGGAGGCTCGCGCCATGGAGCAGGACGAAGATAACCGGTCCAAGATCACCGTTACCCGCAAGACCGTTTAAGGCCGCGGAAAGGGATCGACAAAGCACCATGACTAACTACGGACAAGAAGGGAGGCGGTAGCGCATGGCTAATCTTCGCGAACTCAGGTCACGTATCAAGTCCGTGAACTCGACCAAGAAGATCACCAAGGCCCAGGAGCTTATCGCCACCTCGAGGATCACGAAGGCTCAGGCTCGCGTCGACGCTTCGCAGCCTTACGCTCACGAGATCACCAAGGTGATCGAGCGTCTGGCTTCCGCCAGCTCCCTGGATCACAAGATGATCCGGGAGCCGAAGGATCCGAAGCGCGCAGCCATCCTCGTGGTTTCGAGTGACCGTGGCATGTGCGGTGGCTACAACAACAACGTCTTCAAGACCACTGCGGAGCTCCGCAAGCTGCTTGAGGACGAGGGCAAGGAAGTTGTCCTGTACATCCTTGGCAACAAGGGCGTGACCTACTACAACTTCCGCAACGAAAACATCAGTGGAGCGTGGACCGGGCACTCTCAGGACCCGGTGTACGCCGAAACCGCGAACCTGCGTAACCACCTGATCGGCGGCTTCCTCGCCGGTTCGGAGGGCACGGTCGACGTCGTCGACGGCGTCAACGCCGAGGGCGACCAGGTGCCGGGCTTCGACGAAGTCCACATGGTTTACACCGAGTTCCACTCGATGCTTTCCCAGGTGCCAAAGGCACACCGCCTATTGCCAATCAAGACTGTCGTCGAAGAGGAGAAGATGGAGCTGGGATCCGACATGGTGTCGGACGCCTCAGACGAAATCTCTCCTGAGGTGGATTTCGAACCGGACGCAGACACGCTTCTCGCGAACCTGCTTCCGCAGTACGTATCCCGCGGCATCTTCGCCGCGCTGCTCGAAGCAGCAGCCTCCGAGTCGGCCGCGCGTCGTACCGCTATGAGTGCGGCGACGGACAACGCGAGCGAGCTGGTGGAGAACCTGTCTCGTATCGCAAACCAGGCTCGCCAGGCGCAGATTACCCAGGAAATCACAGAGATCGTCGGTGGCGCGTCTGCGCTCGGCGATAGCGGAGAGAGTGACTAATAATGACTACAGCAATTCAGGAGCAGCAGAACTCCGCTGCACCGACTGCTGCCGGCCGCGTCGTTCGAGTGATCGGCCCGGTTGTCGACGTGGAGTTCCCGCGTGGGCAGCAGCCAGCACTATTCAACGCACTGCACGTCGAGGTTGACCTCGAGGCAGTTGCGAAGACCATTACCCTGGAGGTCGCACAGCACCTGGGTGACAACCTGGTGCGCACCGTCTCCATGGCCCCGACCGACGGTCTGATCCGTGGCGCCGAGGTCAAGGACACCGGTAAGCCGATCTCCGTTCCAGTCGGCGACGTCGTCAAGGGCCACGTCTTCAACGCCCTGGGCGACTGCCTGGACGAGCCAGGTCTCGGCCGCGACGGCGAGCAGTGGGGCATCCACCGCGAGCCACCGGCATTCGACGAGCTCGAGGGTAAGACCGAGATCCTGGAGACCGGCGTTAAGGTCATCGACCTGCTGACCCCTTACGTCAAGGGCGGCAAGATTGGCCTCTTCGGTGGTGCAGGTGTGGGTAAGACCGTCCTGATTCAGGAGATGATTACCCGTATCGCCCGCGAGTTCTCCGGTACCTCTGTGTTCGCCGGCGTCGGTGAGCGTACCCGTGAGGGTACGGACCTCTTCCTCGAGATGGAGGAGATGGGCGTGCTCCAGGACACCGCGCTGGTGTTCGGTCAGATGGATGAGCCGCCGGGAGTTCGTATGCGCGTGGCTCTGTCCGGTCTGACCATGGCGGAGTACTTCCGCGATGTTCAGGGCCAGGACGTGCTGCTGTTCATCGACAACATCTTCCGTTTCACCCAGGCAGGTTCTGAGGTCTCCACGCTGCTCGGCCGCATGCCGTCTGCAGTGGGTTACCAGCCGACCCTGGCCGACGAGATGGGTGTCCTGCAGGAGCGCATTACCTCCACGAAGGGTAAGTCCATTACCTCCCTGCAGGCTGTCTACGTGCCGGCCGATGACTACACCGACCCGGCACCGGCGACGACCTTCGCCCACCTCGACGCAACCACCGAGCTGGACCGTGCGATCGCTTCCAAGGGTATTTACCCGGCAGTGAACCCGCTGACCTCCACCTCTCGTATCCTCGAGCCGGGCATCGTCGGCGAGAAGCACTACGAGGTTGCGCAGCGCGTGATCAACATCCTGCAGAAGAACAAGGAGCTCCAGGACATCATCGCCATCCTCGGTATGGACGAGCTGTCTGAGGAGGACAAGATTACCGTCCAGCGTGCTCGTCGTATCGAGCGCTTCCTGGGCCAGAACTTCTTCGTCGCAGAGAAGTTCACGGGCATCCCGGGCTCCTTCGTCCCACTGGAGGAGACCATCGACGCCTTCGAGCGCATCTGTGATGGCGAGTTCGACGCTTACCCAGAGCAGGCCTTCAACGGCCTGGGTGGTCTGGAAGACGTCGAGGCTGCCTACAAGAAGCTCACGGACAAGTAAGAGGAGCACACATGGCTGAGATTGCCGCTGAATTGGTGGCTGTGGAGAAGGCGTTGTGGTCTGGCACCGCAACGGCCGTCATCGCGGAGACCACCGAGGGCGAGATCGGCGTGCTTCCAGGTCACGAGCCACTGCTCGGCCAGCTGGTCGAGAATGGCGTCGTGATCATCCGGACCACTGAGGGTGAGAAGCTGGTGGCCGCGGTACAGGGCGGGTTCCTGTCCGTGTCCTCCGAGAAGATCACCGTTCTCGCTGATAGCGCTGTGTGGGCCGACGAGGTCGACCAGGCTGATGCTGAGGCTCGGGTGCGTGAGGCATCCTCCGAGGAGGAGAAGTCTCGCGCAGAGTCCGAGTTGCGCGCTGTGAAGCGTTCCAAGGAGAAATAGACCGAAGTTTTCGGTAACTACCGGCCAAGGCCACGTCGCGTGGGGTGACCCGCGCGGAGTGGCCTTTGTGCTTTTCCCACTAAAGCTGCCCGTCTCTCACGCTGAGTACGGAATGCCGCCCGCTGGTGGGTGGGAATTGTTAATATCCAGGCATGGGGCTAGATTTTGATTAAGGTATTGCAGCCTTGAAACACTCCTGGTTTTCCTGCCCGCCGGGCTGGCGGGGTGATGCGACGGTGAAGAGGCGGAAACGTTGACCACGATTCTTGTGCTTTTGGGAATTGTTCTTCTTCTGCTGCTCGTTGGCGTCATCCTGTGGCGCTTCTTCTACCTGCGGAGCGAGGGGTACCCCGTGCTGCTGCGTGCGCTTCCCGCCGAGGAGGCAAGGCACTGGCGGCACGGGGTTTTGGTTTATTCGAGGACCTCGACCCGGCTGTACAAGTTGCGCAGCCTGCGGCCCGGGTCGGACCTGGTGTTGACCCGGTTGGGAACCACCGTGGTGTCCCGCCGGGAGATCGTGGACAAGGAGCGCCCCTTCATCGAGGGCTACTGCCACGTGGTGAAGATTTCCCATCGTGGCGAGGAGTATGAGATCGCCATCGACGAGCAGGGGGACAACGCCTTCGTCTCCTGGCTCGAGTCCGCGCCCTCAGAGCGCCGGGTGCGCACCACGCGGTTTTCCTAAAGATTCTGGTTGTTTTCCACCCCGACCGGGGTTACCCGGGCGGGGTTTTCGCGTTGGCGATGGAAACGGGCCTGACCAGCACCGCCTACGGCACAGCGCCTTGCTGAAGTTCACGGATGGCGCCGAACTCGAGGGGGCACTTGGTTAAGTCCTTTGAGGAGTCCGAGGATGGCAAGCAGTCGACCTTTGAGCCGAAATCCGATTTCACGTTCTCGGAGGAGGACCACTCCTTCCAAGCAGCTAAGCCCGGTGACGTTGACGTCCTCGCTGTATTCCCTGGAAACTCGAACCAGGACATCAAAGGTATGAAGGATGTCCCGCGGCAGACTGTCGAGGCGATGGATGTGAAGACGCCCACCGCGCCGTCCGTAATGAAGGGTAAGACGAATGGCGAGGAGGTCGAGGTCGGTAACAATGTCACTGCCGATAACGCTATCCGCCAGGCACTGACCCTGGGCATCGACAGTGAGGCGCTCGTGGACGTGACCCTTGACGGCTGTGGCCGCCCAGCCAACTCCTCCATGGGCGGCCAGCTCCAGCGCTTCGGCATCGCCCGAGCCTTCGACACCCGCGCTAAGTACGTCATCGCCGCTGAGATCACCAGCATGCTGGATGGCCTGATCGTGATCTCCCACAGCGAGGAGCTGCTGGACAGGCTCTGCGATCGCCGCCTGTATCCGCACCACGGCGTGCGGACTGCGACGCCCTACGAATAGCCCGCCGCGGTCTGCCGTGGGGTAGCGTTAGAAAAATGCGTCTCATCATCGCCACGTGTGCTGTCGACTACGTCGGTCGACTGGAAGCTCATCTGCCACGCGCCGATCGCCTGATCATGGTGAAGGCGGACGGCGCGGTCTCCATCCATGCGGATGACCGGGCCTATAAGCCCCTGAACTGGATGACCCCACCCTGCACGACGACGGAATACCGCCGCGCAGAGGTGCTCGCAGAGGCCAATGATGATGAGGAGGCTTTCCTCACGCTCCCCGAGTTGGAAGACGAAGACGTCGAGGCCCTGTGGGTCGTGGAGAACCCCAAGGGCGAGCAACTGCGCATTCAACTCTTTGCGGTGCACTCCGACCAGAACTTCGACCTCGGTGAGGACCCGGGGCTGCAGAAGGACGGTGTGGAGGCCCATCTCCAGGAGCTGCTGGCCGAGCAGATCGAGATCTTGGGGGAGGGCTACTCCCTGGTGCGCCGCGAATACCCGACCCCCATCGGGCCGGTGGACATCCTCACCAAGGATGCGACGGGGGCGACCGTCGCGGTGGAGATTAAGCGCCGCGGGAACATCGACGGAGTCGAGCAGCTGACTCGTTACGTCGAGCTGCTCAACCGTGACGAGCTGCTTGCCCCGGTGACCGGTGTCTTCGCCGCCCAGGAGATCAAGCCCCAGGCCCGAACCCTGGCCGAGGACCGCGGAATCCGTTGCGTGACCTTGGACTATGCGGCGATGCGTGGCACCGATGATTCGGAGTTTCGGCTGTTCTAAGCCCCGGTGCTCATGGGGTCGAAGCGCCCCAGTCGGCTCGGGGATTGGGCGCGGTCACCCCGCGGTCGGAAGCCGTTACTATGGAGGGCATGACTGTTCCGCACGATCCTTCCTCCCAGCAGCCCTCTCAACCAAAGGGAACCGCCCCGCAGGCGCAAGCATCCTCCCCGCAGCAGCCGCAGGCGCCGCAGCGTTTTGTCTCGCGGGCGATTGACCTGGGGACGGTGAAGCAGCAGGCCGTGCAGCGCGAGAGGCACGCACAGCAAGCAGCGGAAGCTGGAGTGAGCGTGGACTACGTCGCCCGCTCGGCGGACGTGACCCCGGAGTCCTTCGAGCAGGACCTGGTGGTCCGCTCCACCCAGGTCCCGGTGGTCCTCCTGGTGGGTAGTGCCCGCTCCGAGGCCAGCGCGGAGCTGAAGAACTTCTTCGCCCGCCTGGTGGAGATGCCGGACGTGCCTCAGGAGCAGCTGAAGTGGGTCTTCCGCTACATCGACGCCGATGCCGTGCCGGAGATGGCTCAGGCGCTCGGGGTACGCGGCGTGCCCACGGTGCTCGCCCTGGTGGCTGGCCGCCCGGCGACGTCCTTCCAGGGCGCCCAGCCACAGGAACAGGTCGAGCAGTGGCTGGAGTCGGTGATTCAGGCCGTCGACGGCAAGCTGCCGGGCCTGCCTGCGGATTCGGGCGCCGCCGCCGAGGAGCAGGACTCCCGCCTCGACGAGGCCGCAGCCCTCATCGAGCAGGGGAAGACCCAGGAAGCGATCGCCGCCTACGACGCGATCCTGGCCGACCCGAACACCGACCCCGAGATCGCGGCGACCGCACGGGCCGCACGCGCCAATGCCATCCTCGCGGAACGCGCCGGAGATCCGGCGGCGGGGGAACAAGCGCTGGAGAAGGTCGCGGCAGAACCGGGCGACGTCGACGCCGCGACGGCCGCCGCCGAGCTGCTCGCCCTGCGCGGCGAGAAGGCCCAGGGCTTCGAAGTGCTCGTCAACGCGATGCGCCACACCGCGGGCGAGGAGAAGGACCGCGCGAAGCAGCAGCTGCTGCAGCTCTTCGAGCTTTATGACGCAGCCGACCCGGAGGTCATCGCGGCCCGCACGAACATGGCCAGCGCCCTGTTCTAACACCGCGTCTGTTAGCCCGGAGTAACCCGATCCGATCCCACGAGCCCCTGAGGTAGCGAGAACCACCATGCAACGCAATGTTATTTCCACCCCGGAAACCCAGCCGGCGGCGCCGGAGGACCTGATCCTGGACATGCGCGGTGTGTCGCTGCGCCGGGGCGGCAACGAGATCCTGCACGAGCTGGACTGGCAGGTCGAGCTCGACGAGCGCTGGGTCATCATGGGGCCCAATGGGGCGGGGAAGACTTCCCTGATGCGCCTGGCCAGCGCGCAGCTTTTCCCGACGACCGGCACCGTGGACATCATCGGTGAGCGGTTGGGCTCCTCCGACGTCCGCGACATCCGCACCGCCGTCGGAATGTCCTCCTCCGCCCTGGCTCACCGCATCCCTGACGACGAGGTGGTCTCGGACATCGTCATCTCCGCGGGCTACGACGTCATGGGACGGTGGCGGGAGGCCTACGACGAGATGGACTACGAGCAGGCCGTCAACACCCTCGAGGTCGTGGGCGCCTACCACCTGGCCGACCGCACGTGGGGCACGCTCTCTGAGGGAGAGCGCAAGCGCACGCTCATCGCGCGTGCCCTGATGACCGACCCGGAGCTTTTGCTGCTCGATGAGCCGGGCGCCGGACTGGATCTCGGTGGCCGCGAGGACCTGATCGAGTTGCTTAGCCAGATCGCGATGGACCCGGACTCCCCGGCGACCGTGCTGGTCACCCACCACGTGGAGGAGATCCCGCCGGGATTCACCCACGGGATGCTGCTGGACGAGGGCCACATCGTCGCCCAGGGCCTGCTGACCGACATCATGACCAGCGAGAACCTCACCAAGGCCTATCACCAGCCCATCGAGGTTAAACAGGAGGACGGCCGCTGGTTCGCCCGCCGCCTTCGTCGCGGTGGAGCCCACCGGGCGCGGGATTAGATAGAGTCTTTTAAGTACCGATTTAGGTTGAAAGCGAGGTCCGGCTCGAGATGGGATTTGCAGAGCAGTTGGGTCCGGTAGAGCCACGGCATGCCTCCACGGTCATTCTGCTGCGTGACACGCTATCCGGCCCGGAGGTCTACGTGCAGGAGCGCGCGTCAACCATGGCGTTCTGCGCGGAGATGACTGTCTTCCCGGGCGGTGGGGTGGATGCTCGCGATATGCCCGGTGACGTCGACGGCGACGGGGTGGACTCGCCCGATGTGCGCTGGTCCGGCCCGGACGTTCGCTGGTGGGCCCATCGCCTGCGCAAGGACCCCGCGATTGCCCGCGCCCTGGTGTGCGCCGCGGTGCGCGAGACCTTCGAGGAAGCGGGCACGCTCCTGGCCTCCAACGAGGACGGAGATATCGTCGCCGACACCACGCGCTTTCAGCACGAGCGCCAGGAGCTGGAGAATCACCTGCTCCCGTTTTCTACGTTCATGGACCGGCACAAGCTGATCCTGCGGGCGGACCTGCTGCGCCCCTGGGCGAACTGGGTGACCCCGGAGGGGCAGCCGATCCGCTACGACACGGCATTTTTCGTCGCCCGTCTGCCGGAGGGGCAGGATACGACCGGGGACACGCGCGAGGCCACGTCCACGGGCTGGTTCCGCCCGTCGACGCTGCTGGATGGGTGGCGTTCCCGGAAGATCAGCCTGATGCCTCCGACGTGGGCGCAGCTGAAGCTGCTGAGCACCTTCCGCACGGTCGACGAGGTCATGGACTTCTCGTCGGGGCTCTCGGTCGACCCCGTTCTCGACGAGCCGATCGATGAACCGTACATGGCGGAGTACTACCTCATGGAGTCCAAAATGTACGGCCGCCCGAAGCGCGTCTTCGCCCCGGGAATGAAGTTCGCGGTTGACCCGGCGGACCTGCCGGAGCACCCATTCGAGCACCGTCCGGGCTCCTACCTGCAGTAGGTCGCGGTTGTCTTTTAGCCTTGAGGAGCTTCAGTGGCTCCAGTCCTCTCCCGACGCCGGCACCGCCATCGCGCAGGCCGGCGAGCTTGAGCTCAGCCAGCGCAGCGTGGTTTCCGATACGGCAGCCCTGCGCAAAGCCTGGGGCGACAATGCCCGTGCGGTGGCCGAGTTGGTGGAGGCCCGCCGGATAGCGGCGACGAAGCTCTCTGCCGAACTCGTCGCCGGGTGGTGGACCGATAAGGATGCTGCCCAGCAGTCCACCCCGCTGGCCGTGGCGCGCTTCCGTGCTCGGCACCTCGCGGCACTGGGGGTGGCGGTGGCGCGCGACGTCACCTGCTCGGTGGGGACCGAGCTTGTGGCGCTTAAGGATGCCGGGCTGACGTGCAGCGGCTCCGACATTGACCAGGTTCGGGTGGCGATGGCTCGCAAGAACTGCCCGGGCGTCGAGGTGCGGGTGGCCGATGCCCTCGAGCCCTGGGAAGGAACACCGGGGGAGGAGCCGGTGATCCTTGCGGACCCGGCTCGGCGCAACTCCTCGGGGCGGATTCACCGGCTCGAGGACATGCAGCCCCCGGTGAGTGACCTGGTTGGGGCCTATCCCGGACACGAGTTGATGGTGAAACTCGCCCCGGGCGTGGACTTCGCAGAGCTCGAGGACTGGGCCGGCCAGGCGGACGTCATCAGCGTGGATGGCCAGGCCAAAGAGGCTTGTGCCTTGACCTCCGGGCTGGTCTCCCCGGAAGCCCGGGATGGTGAGGGGCTGGCGCGCCGGGCCGTGGTGATCAGCACCAGTGACCAGGGGGAAAGCGTGGACATCCTGGCCAGCTGGGAGCCGGAGCTAGCAGAAGACGACGTCGCAGCACGCGCGGGGCAGCCTGGCCGGTACATCATGGAACCGGATGCAGCGATCATTCGCGCCGGGCTCGTGCGCCACTTCGCGGCCCGGGAGGGGCTGTGGCTGGTGGACCCGAACCTGGCCTATGTCACGGGTGACCATGTCCCGACGGGCATGCGGGCCTTCGAGGTGCTGGATACCGTGCCGGTCAAGCAGCTGCGCAAGGCCTTGCAGCAACGAAGGGTCGGCAAGCTGGAAATCCTCGTGCGCGGGGCGGACATCAATCCGGATCAGCTGCGCGCGAAGCTGAAGCTCAAAGGCAAGGGCGAGGCCACTGTCGTCATTGCACGGCTGGGGGAGCGGAACACAAAGCAGCGCGGGGGTGGGTTGAGCAGCGGTGTGGTGGCCTATATCTGCCGCGCGGTGGCCCCCGAAAAGCACTAATACTGCGAATTCGCTGCGGGTTGACGCAAAGCTCAGGCGCGGGGCATTCCGGTTGGGTAGAACGGACGGTGACACGCCCAGCCCGCGCGGTGGGGTGGTTCTAGAAAAATATTAATGTGTTGTGGCGAAACTCACGTTTTTCAAGCTAAGCTGAATTGGAAACCAACACACAATCACGAAAGGCCAACGCATGTCGAACATCGTTGTTCTGGTTAAGCAGGTGCCGGACACGTACTCCGAGCGCAAGCTCCGTGAGGACGACTTCCGTCTGGACCGTGACAGCGCCGACGCTGTTCTCGATGAGATCAACGAGAACGCTGTCGAGGCTGCACTCCAGCTGAAGGAAGCAGACTCCTCCCGCAACGTCATCGTGCTCTCCGTGGGTCCGACCCGCGCGACCGAGGCGCTGCGCAAGGCACTGTCCCTGGGCTGCGACGAGGCAATCCTGGTCACCGACGAGGCCCTCGAGGGCTCCGACGTCCTGGGCACCGCCTGGACGCTGAGCAACGCGCTCAACCAGATCGAGGACATTGAGCTCATCATCGCTGGTAACGCTTCCACCGACGGTGTCGCGGGCGCTATCCCGGGCCTGCTGGCCGAGTACCGCCAGATCCCAGCTCTGACCCACATGGAGGAGCTGGCTGTCGAGGGTGGCACCGTCACCGGTAAGCGCGTCACCGAGGAGGGCATCTTCGGCCTCGAGGCGCCGACCCCGGCCATCGTCTCCGTCACGGAGAAGGCCAACACCCCGCGCTTCGCCGTCTTCAAGGGCATCATGGCCGCGAAGAAGAAGGAGATCAAGGAGCTCAGCCTCTCCGACATCGGCGTCGATCCGGCGAACGTCGGCGGTGGCAACGCAACCTCTTCGGTCGCTGGCGTCACGCCGAAGCCACCGAAGTCTGCCGGTGAGAAGATCACCGATGAGGGCGACGGCGGCAAGAAGCTCGTCGAGTTCCTCGCCAAGGAAAAGCTGATCTAGCTCACCGCTTTTCACGTTTCATAACCCGACATTCCCTGCCACATTAGGAAAGAGGAAAATCCATGACCAACGTATTGGTACTGGTTGATCACGTTGAAGGTGAGCTGCAGAACTCCACTCGCGAGCTCATCACCGCTGGTCGCGTATTCGGCCAGGTCGGCGCCGTCGTTGTTGGTAAGCCGGGCACCGCTGAGGGCCTGAAGTCCGAGCTGGCCGCTGCTGGCGCGGAGACCATCTACGCCGCTGAGTCCGACGAGGCTGACTCCCTGCTCATCACCCCGTCCGTCGACGCCCTCTCCGGGCTCGCCGCTCACCTGCAGGTTCCGGTCCTCGTCTCTGCGTCCGCTACCGGCAACGAGGTTGCTGGCCGCGTGTCCGCTCGCGTGGGCTCCGGTGCGGTCTACGGCATCACCGAGATCGACGCCGAGCGCAACGCCAAGAAGCCGGTCTTCGGTGGCGAGTACATCGTCGACTCCGCTGCCGCGGGCGTGGCCCCGGTCTTCACCTGGCAGGCCGGCTCCATCGATCCGGAGCCGCAGGACGCTGCCGGTGAGATCCAGGCAGTCGAGCTGCCGGGCGCTGGCCCGACCGCTGTGAAGATCACCAGCTTCGCTCCGGCTGAGGCCGGCGACCGTCCGGACCTGGCTGAGGCGAAGATCGTCGTCTCCGGTGGCCGTGGCGTGGGCGGCTCCGAGGGCTTCACCGACGTTGTCGAGCCGCTGGCCGACGCGCTCGGCGGTGCCGTTGGTGCATCCCGTGCCGCAGTCGACGCGGACTACTACCCGGGCAAGTTCCAGGTCGGCCAGACCGGTGTTACCGTGTCCCCGAACCTGTACATCGCACTGGGTATTTCCGGTGCTATCCAGCACAAGGCTGGTATGCAGACCTCCAAGACCATCGTTGCGGTCAACAAGGATGACGAGGCATCGATCTTCGAGATCGCTGACTTCGGTATCGTTGGTGACCTCTTCGACGTTGCCCCGCAGGCAACCGAGGAGATCAAGAACCGTTAAGGTTCCCGAATCCAATCAGCTGCCCTGAACGCAGCTAAAAAATAAAAAGCCGGTGTTTCCCGTTATGGCGGAGCACCGGCTTTTTTATATCCGTCCATAGCGTGCCTAAGAGCTTTGGGGAACAGCAAATACCACTTCGAGTGGAGGGGACTTTTTAAGATGTGGGCACGACGTTCAGTTGGGGCCATTCTGGCGTTTGTGGTGGGGACGATCCTCGCTGTGGCGGTTCCCGTTGGGGCAGCCAACGCCGATATCGACAAGCCAAAGAAGCAGCGAGTACACCTGGTCATGGACTCTTCTGGGTCGATGGCGGAGAAGATTGATGGCGGGAAAACCCGGATTGATGCAGCCACGGACGCCTTGAACTCCCTGGTCGATTCAACACCGGAGGAGACCGAGCTGGGTTTGCGGGTGTACGGCGCGAATGACAAGAACAAGGGGAGCGAAGAATCCTGCCGTGATTCCGAGCTGGTGGTCCCGATTGCGATGGGAAATCGCGACGACCTTTCGAAGGCCATCAAGGGGTACAGCCCAGCCTGCTGGACCCCGATTTCTTATGCCCTAAAGGAAGCCGGCAAAGACATCGGCAAGCCAGGGGAGGATGAAGAAAACACCATCGTCCTGGTCTTCGACGGCGAGGAAACCTGCGTCCCGGACCCCTGCGACGTCGTCGATGAACTGGAGAAGCAGGGCATCAACGTGACCATCAACGTGGTGGGTATGAACGTGGACGGCAAGGCGCGTAATCAGCTGCAGTGCATCGCGAAGAAGGGCAACGGAAAGTACTACTCGGCGGATAACGCCGATGAGATCAAGACGGCCATCGAAGAAGCTGCGATGCGCACGGGTCAGGCCTTCCGACTGGACGGTGACCCGATCACCGGCGGGGACTCCCGGTTAGAGGCCCCCGACAGGACCCCGGGAACCTACCTGGACGAGTTCGGTTTCGACGAGACGCGTTGGTACCGCGTCCCGAAGCAGGCCAAGGATTCCGTGATCTGGGCAGGTGCGGCGATGAGCCTGGCGGAAACTGACGAGCAGCACGGCTCGATCACCGTCGAACTGGTCGATCCCGCCAGCGAAAAAATGCGCCCTAGAATCCGACTATGGGCACAGCAGAGGCCCCGAGGGACTACTGGCTACCAACCTATCTAGCTGGAAGTGCGAAGACGCCGAAAACTTGCTGCTGAAAGTCACCACGGAGGTCAAGGGCGAAGGCGAGCTTCCGGTGCGGATCCACCTGGAGGAGCGCGGCGCGGTCCAAAACCTCGACGAGCTGCCAGAAGCCGCCAAGGCACCCGAGTGGGAGGAAATGGAGGCAGCAAAGGCGCCGGAAGGTACGTCCTACGGCGGTGACTCCTTCGGGAACGCCAAGGTGATCGAGCCTGGTGCCCACAACATCGCGGTGACCGTGGGCGAAAGCCAGGTATTCGCCGTGGATCTGGACTGGGGGCAGCGCGTATAGGTGCAGACCGACCTGGAAACGGTGCAGAAGCGCTTCATGGCATGGAGCACGAGGGTGCTTTCTCCCTTCGGGAGCAACGCTCTTGTCAACGACACTGATAGCTCGGACTTCGGTAGTTCCAAGAGCATCAGCCTCCAGGCCCGGACTTACCCGATCCGCTACAAGAACAGCGGCGAGATTTACCCGAACGAGAACTCGGTGCCGGGTCGCTACTACATCATCGTCTCCGGAGGCAATCGGGAGGACACGGCCGATAAGCAGGGGGAGGCCAAGGGCACGATGACCGTGGAGATCCTGGGCAAGGCTGGCGAGGGGGCGCCGGAGTTTGCCTCCCTCGACAAGGATCTGGACGAAGAGCAGGATGAAGGCGCTGCCGACGCCGATGCCAAGAATGTGGCCGCCGAGCAGGAAGGCTCGGGGCTGAACTGGCCCATGATCGGAGCGGCCGCGGTCGGGATCATCGCCCTGCTGGCCGCCGTCGTGCTGGCGGTGACGGGGAGGAAGAAGTCCTAGCTAACACTTCACATCGAGCGCACGAACCCTAGTGAGCTCGATGATTGTGATCCAGTTTGGGGTCTCTGTCACATTGCAACGCACGGCATAGGCGCGCCGAAGGTGCGCCACCCCTCACTGGAAAGGACTTTGGGCATGCAGTCAGCCCTCGGGCTCACCATCGCTGGGCTCGCCATCATCTTTCTCACCGTCGCGGTTCTGATTCGCGGCAAGGTGAGCCCGATCGTGCCCATGGCCCTCATCCCGGCGATCGGCGCGCTCATCCTGGGGTATAGCTTCGAGGAGCTCTCGGACTTCTTCAGTGACGGATTGAAATCCGTCATGAGCGTGGTCGTGATGTTCATCTTCGCGATCATCTTCTTCGGGATCATGCAGGACGTCGGGCTGTTTACGCCGGTGATTCGAGCGCTGGTCAAGGCCACCAGGGGTAATCCCGTTTTCATCACCCTGGGAACCGCAGCCATTGGCGTGGTCGCCCACCTCGATGGCTCGGGCTCGACGACCTTCCTGCTGACGATCCCCGCGTTGCTCCCGCTGTATAAGGCGATGCGTATGAGCCGCTACACCCTGCTGATGATCGTCGCGCTGGCAGCGTCGGTGATGAACATGGTGCCGTGGGCAGGCCCGGTGGGGCGCGCAAGCTCGGTCATCGCACAGGACCCGCACGATATCTGGACTCACCTGCTGCCGGCCCAGGGCATTGCACTGCTCGGCGTGTTTGCGGTGGCCGCGGTCCTCGGCGTCCTCGAGCTGCGCCGGGCCCGCAAGCGCAGCGCGCAGAAGGTTGGTGCCGGGGAGGAGGTCGCAGGCCCGGCCAACATTGACGTCGAAAAGATGGCCGCCGAGTTCGCGGAGAACCAGCGCCAGCAGCAGGCGGAGATCGGCCTGTCCTTCCGCTCCGGCAGGGCGGTGACGGTGATCAACATCCTGCTAATCCTCGCGGTGCTCGTCGTGCTGCTGGCGGGCCTGCTGCCGCCGGCCCCCGCCTTCCTCATCGCCACCACCGTGGCCATGCTGGTTAACTGCCAGAACAAGGAAGCCCAGACTGGGGTGCTCAACCGGCACGCACCGAATGCGCTCTCCATGGCGGGCGTGATCATCGCTGCCTCCATGTTCCTGGGAGTGCTCAACGGCAGCGGCATGCTCGAGGAGATCGCTCTGCAGCTCATCGCGATCATGCCTGAGGGAGTGGGGCAGTACCTGCACATCATCGTCGCCTTCCTCGGCGTCCCGCTGGACCTGCTCACGTCCACTGACGCTTACTACTTCTCGGTGCTGCCCATCGTTCAGGAGACTGCTGCGAACTTCGGGGTGAGCGGCATGGGGGCTGCCGCAGCGCTCATCGTGGGTAACGTCATCGGCACTTTCGTCTCCCCGTTCTCGCCGGCGCTGTGGTTGGCGCTCGGCCTGGCGGAGGGGCAGATGGGCCACTACCTCAAGCGTGCGCTGCCGCTGGTGTGGGGATTCTCGATCATCCTGGTCGCCATCTCCTGGGGCATGGGGATGTTCGCCTAGCCTCCCAGGGGCTATGCCACACTAGAAATCATGACGAGCCAGCCCCGCATCTACGCCGATCACGCCGCCTCCAGCCCGTTGCGCCCGGAGGCGGCCGAGGCGATGTGGGAGGCGGAATCCGCGCTCAACCCGGCCGGCCAGTACCGCACCGGCCGGGATGCTCGGCGGATGCTGGAGGAGGCTCGCGAGCAGACCGCAGAGCTTCTCGGTGCTGACCCCGTGGAGGTGATCTTCACCGCCTCGGGCACGGAGGCCGATAATATCGCCGTGCAGGGGCTGGCCTTCGGCTCCCGGAAGTTGCACCCGACTGCCGGCGACATCATCGCCCCCGGCATCGAACACCCGGCGGTGGGGGAATCCATCGACTGGCTGTGCAGCGGTCCGCTTGACCTGGGGTACCGCCGGGTCGAGCTGCCCGTGGACGAACACGGGGTCGTCGATCTTGAAGCGGCCGAGGAGATCGGCGTCCTAAAAAACGCGGGCCCGGAGAACACCGCGCTGATTACCTGCATGTGGGCGAATAACGAGACCGGGAACATCCAGCCGGTTGCTGAGCTTGCCAGAATTGCGGCGGACAAGGCCATACCCATGCACGTGGATGCGGTGCAGGCAGTGGGGCGGGTACCGATCGACTTTCACGGGCTGGGAGTCGCGACGCTTGCGGCGAGCGCGCACAAGTTCGGTGGGCCGCGTTCGACCGGGCTGCTGCTCGCGCGCCGGGATGCGAAGATCCTCTCGCCACTGAAGGGTGGGAACCAGGAACGAGGGCTGCGCTCCGGAACCGTCAACGTCCACGGGGCGGTGGGCACCGCGGCGGCACTGGCGGCGGCACATCGGGATATGGCTGCGGAGAACGAGCGGCTACGGACCATCCGCGAGCGGGTGCTGGAGGCCGTACGTGGCATCGAGGGGGTAGAAGTGTGGACCCACGAACCCTCGTTGCCCAGCCACCTGCACCTGAGCATCCCCGGCGCGGAGGGGGATAGCCTCATCATGCTGCTGGACGCAGCGGGGGTGGATGCCTCCACGGGCTCGGCGTGCGCGGCCGGGGTGAACCGCGCCAGCCACGTGCTCGCCGCGATGGGGGTGGACGTGGAGGTCGCCCGAGGTGCCCTGCGGCTGACCTTCGGCGCGGAGACCACGCTGGCGGACGCTGAACGCATCGCCGAACTGCTGCCGCGGGTCGCCGAGCAGGCTCGAGCAGCGGGAATGGCCTAAGCGCCTGTGGTCGGTCGCCGTAAATGGCCTAAGCCTGCCAAACCCGAGTAGGGTGCCACCCATGCGAGTAGTAGCAGCAATGAGCGGTGGTGTGGATTCGGCGGTCGCGGCCGCCCGGGCACTCGAAGCAGGCCACGAGGTTATCGGCGTGCACCTGGCGCTGTCCCAATCCCCGGAGGCCGTGCGCGCCGGCTCCCGCGGCTGCTGCTCCCTGGAGGACTCCGCGGATGCCCGCCGGGTGGCAGACAAGCTCGGCATCCCCTTCTACGTCTGGGACTTCTCCGACCGCTTCAAGGCCGACGTGATCGATAATTTCGTGGACTCCTACGCCATCGGCGAGACCCCGAACCCGTGCCTGCGCTGCAACGAAAAGATCAAGTTCGAAGCCCTGCTGGATCGCTCCATCGCGCTGGGCTTCGACGCCGTGGTCACCGGCCACTACGCGCAGCTCCACGACGGCGTGCTGCGCCGGGGAGTGGACGCGGACAAGGACCAGTCTTATGTCCTCGGCGTGCTGACCGACGAACAGCTGGCGCACTGCATGTTCCCGGTCGGGGACACGGTCAAGCCCGAGATCCGCGAGGAGGCTGCCGACGCCGGCTTCGGGGTCGCCAATAAGCCGGATAGCCACGACATCTGCTTCATCCCGGATGGCCGAACTCAGGCATTTCTGGGCTCGAAGATCGGCCTGCGCCCCGGCCTGGTGCAGGACACCGGCGGGGAGACCGTGGCGGAGCACGACGGGGTGTACGGCTTCACCGTTGGTCAGCGCAAGGGCCTTGGTCTGCCGCGCGAAACCCTGGACGGCCGCCCACGCTATGTCACGGATATCGACGCCCACACGGGCACTGTGACCGTCGGCACCCGGGAGGACCTGCGGGTCGGCGGGATCATCGCCGACCGCCTCAAGCGGCTCGATCCGGAAGTGCACGGCCGCGAATTCGACTGCGAGGTGCAGGTGCGCGCCCACGGCGGGGTGGTTCCCGCCCGCGCCCGGTTGGTTGACGACCCAGCCCCGGTCACCCCGGCGGGGCGCGTGAAGGAGGCCGACGAGCTGCCGTGGCGCCTGGAGCTGGAGCTGCTGCAGCCCCTGGAGGGCGTGGCCCGCGGCCAGGCCGCCGTGGCCTACCGCCCCGACGAGGCTGGCGACATTCTGCTGGGTTCCGGCACCATCCGTGCGACGACGCCCCTGGGTGCTCCGATTGAGGAGCAGCCCGCACCCGGCACCGTCGGCGCGGTGGACGCCGACGCCATCGAACAGGGTGAGGACGCCCAGCGATGACACGTCTCGGCTGGTGGGAATCCTTCGCCACGACCCACCCGGATCAGAACAGTGCCCTGGAGGCCGCGCTTCTCCGGGGCGTCGATGTGGATGAGGATACGGGCGCGCCGGGCGGGATCTCCCTGCCCCGCATCCAGCCTGCAGGCGAGCCCGGTGTCAAGGACGTCGCGCTGGACGTCACCGCCCTGACCGCCGGTTTCGCACAGCTCAACCTCGCCGCGAACCCGCGGGGCTGGGAGATTAGCCACGGGGCCAGCCTGATCGGTCGCCAAACCCGGTCCTATCTCTCGGAGCTCCGAGACTTGGTGCCCGAGGTGCTCGCCGAAAGGCGCGCCCCACGGATCATGCTGAACGCCGCCGGGCCCTGGAGCTTTGGCGCCACCGTGGAGCTGGCGGGTCACCCCATCGTGGCCGACCGCCCAGCCTTCCGGGATATCGCCCTTACGCTGGGAGCGGGGTTGGCGGAGACCGCCGAATGGCTGGCCAGCGCGACCGGCTCGGAGGTGTTCATCGGACTCCACGAGCCCGCCGTGCCGCAACTATTGGCCGGGCTGGCCGGGGCCACGCGGTGGGACCGGCTGGCCCCGGTGGATCCCGAGCACATCCTGGGCGTGTGGCAGCGGCTGCTCGGCCAGTTGTCCGCGGGCGTGGGAACCGTGCTGCACGAGTGCCCGCCCGAGCTCTTCCGGGCCATCCCGCAGGTGGGCTTCGCCCGCATCGGCGTTGCCTCCGAGCTCCTCTTTGGCGAGCAGTCCACCTCCGAGCTCAAGGACGCCATTGGATCCAGCGTCGGGGCAGGGCAGGGGATTGGCGTCTGCGTGCCGCGCCCCGCAGAGCCGCAGGGGGCCGCGGCGATCGAGGACAGTGCCGCCACGTACGCGGGTGCCGTCCAGCGCCTGTGGCAGCAGTGGAGCTTCCCCGCGGAGCGGCTAGTCCAGCAGGTTGACCTCTGCGCGATCACCCCGGGGCTGGACAATCTCGCTGTGAGCCCCGCGGTGGCTGCCACGTGGTCGGCGACCGTGCGGATTGCCGCACGCAACCTCGCTGCGGGCTAAGCTCCACCCTCGCTGTCCTCGCCCGGCCCCTCGCTCAGCAGCTTGTGGAACCCGGCTTCGTCGAGCACCGGGATGCCCAGCTCCTCGGCCTTCGTGAGCTTCGAGCCGGCCTTGGCCCCGGCGACCAGATAATCCGTCTTCTTGGACACGCTGCCGGTCGCCTTCCCGCCGCGGGACTCGATGGCCTCCTTCGCGCTGCTGCGGTCGAAGTCCTCCAGCGTGCCCGTGACAACGATGCTCAACCCGGCCAGCAGGTCGGCCTGAATAGTCCCGGCCGCGTCGGCAGAAGGCTGCTCGGTGACGTCCTGCTCCATCCGCACCCCAGCGGCCGCCCAGGCGTCGACGATCTCTTTATGCCAGGAGACCGCAAACCAGTCGCGGACGGATTCTGCGATGATGGGCCCCACCCCGTCGACGGTGGACATCGTCTCCACATCGGCGGCGGCGACGTCCGGAATGGAACCGTAGTGATTGGCCAGGGCCTTCGCCGCGGTCGGTCCGACGTGCCGGATGGACAGGGCGACGATGACGCGCCACAGGTCGACCTCCTTGGCCGCCGCGAGCGTCGTCAACAGCGTCTCGCCCTGCTTATTCAGCGCGCCGGACTTCGTCGTATACGCGTCCGTGCGGCGCAGATCCTCCTCCGTCAGCGAGAACAGCCCCGTCTCGTCGGGCAGCACGCCGGAATGGATGAGGTCATAGGCGGCCTTCTCACCCAGAGCATCGATGTCGAAGGCCCCGCGGCCGGCGATGTAGGTCAGGCGGGTGTGCAGCTGGCCGGGGCAGTAGCGGGTATTGGGGCAGCGCCAGTCCGCATCGTCTCCTCGGGCCGGGGCCAGGGGAGTGCCGCACTCCGGGCACAGGCTGCTGAAGAGGAACTCGCGCTCCGCACCACTCCGGGCGTCCTCCACCGGGCCGAGCACCTCCGGGATGACCTCCCCGGCCTTGCGGATCATGATCTCATCGCCCAGGCGCACGCCCTTGCGGTGGGCCTCGGAAGGGTTGTGCAGGGTCGCCATGGTCACGGTGGAACCCGCGACGTACTTCGGCTCCATCACCGCATACGGGGTCGCCCGGCCGGTGCGGCCGATCCCTAAGCGGATGTCGTGCAGCCGGGTGCGGGCCTCCTCCGGCGGATACTTATAGGCGATCGCCCAGCGCGGGGCGCGGCTGGTTGTTCCGTGCCGCTGCTGGGACTCTGTGTCGTCGACCTTGATGACGAGGCCGTCCATCTCGTGGTCCGCATCGTGGCGGTGGTCCGCCCAGTAGGCGACCTGCTCCAGGACCTCCTTGGCGCTGTGCACCTGCTTGGTATACGGGCTCACCGGCAGACCCCAGGCCACCAGCGCCTCGTAGGCCGCGTGCTGGGAGGCCGGGGTGAAGCCCTCGCGGGCGCCGATGCCGTGACAGATCAGGCGCAGCGGGCGGCGCGCGGTCTCCGCCGGGTCTTTCTGGCGCATCGCTCCGGCAGCGGCATTGCGCGGATTCGCAAACATTTTCAGCCCCTCCGCCTGGCGTTGGGCGTTCATCTTCGCGAAGTCCTCGACGCGGATGAACACCTCGCCGCGGATCTCCACGAGCTCCGGGACCGGGAAGTCCTCGGAAGGTTGCAGGCGCGCCGGAATATCGGAGAGGGTGCGGGCGTTGTGGGTGATGTCCTCGCCGGTCGTGCCGTCGCCGCGGGTGAGAGCGAGGTCCAGGACGCCGTTACGGTAGAGCAGGTTGATCGACGCGCCGTCGATCTTCAGCTCGGTGAGGTAGGTCTTGGCCGGGGTGCGTTCCAGCCAGGAGCTCAGCTGCTCGGTGTCGAAGACGTTATCGAGCGAGAGCATCGGCTCCTGGTGGTCCACGTTGCGAAACGGGCTGGACTCCGGAGGGGCCGGGGCGACCTCGGTGGTGGGGCTGGGGCCTGTCACCGCCTCGGGGTGGGAGTTCTCGAACTCCTGAAGGCGGGTGAGCAGGGCGTCGAACTCGGCGTCGGAGATCTCCGGACTGCCGTAGTAGTAGACCTCGCGGTGGTGCCTGACCTGGTCCGCGAGGGACTGCCACTGCTGGCTCAGCTCCGCAAGCGCAGGATCGGAGGTCGCGGGATTGGCGGCGGGCGAGGAATCGGAATCGTATTGAGTGTTCACGGGATCCAAGTCTATCGAGGACCCGCTCTGGCCTGTCTGGCGCTCCGGTTAAAGTAAGGATCATGACCGCAGCGCATTTCAACCCGGCTCACATGCTGAGCTTCGACCTAGAGACCACCGGCACCAATCCACTGTCCGCCCGCATCGTGACCAGCGCCATGGTGCGCATCCGTGGCAGCCAGGTGGAAGACGTCGAACTGCTCGCCGACCCAGGCGTCGAGATCCCCGAGCAGGCCAGCGCGGTGCACGGCATCACCACCGAATACGCACGGGAGCACGGTAAGCCTCACGACGAGGTCCTGGCGGAGACGATCCGGGCGATCCGGCAGGGCTGGGAGGAGGGCGCGACCCTCGTGGTCTTCAATGCGCCCTATGATCTGACGGTGCTGCGCAGCCAAGACCCGAGCTTCACCGTGGACGGCCCGGTCATCGACCCGCTGCTGCTGGATCGCCACTTCGATCAGTACCGCAAGGGCAAGCGCACCCTGGGGGCGGTTTGCGAGCACTACGAGGTGGCTCTTGACAATGCGCACGAGGCCACCGCCGACGCGATCGCCGCGGCGCGGGTGGCGTGGAAGATTGCCCGCGAGCACCCGGAGCTGACCCAGATGAGCGCCGACAAGCTCATGTTGGACCAGTCCACCTGGTACTACGAGCAACAGTCCAGCCTGGCGGAGTACTTCCGGTCCAAGGGGCGCGACGCCAACGTGAACACCAGCTGGCCGCTGCAATAGGCCGGGCGCCTATAATTTCAAAACATGTCTTCCTCACCACACCCCACCGCAGCTGATTACCTCAAGGACATCGTGGCCGCCCCGGTCTACCGGGCGGCCAAGCACACCTCCACCGACGCGATGCCGTCGCTGTCGAAGCGCCTGAACAACCGGGTGCTCGTCAAGCGCGAAGATCTGCAGCCGGTGCACAGCTTCAAGATCCGTGGCGCGTTCAACCGCATGGCGCAGCTCAGCCCGGCGGACCGCAGCCGGGGCGTCGTCGCCGCATCGGCGGGCAACCACGCGCAGGGCGTGGCACTGTCCGGCAGCGAGCTGGGCATCCAGACAACCATCGTCATGCCCGAGATCACCCCGCAGATCAAGGTCGCGGCCGTGCAGGGATTCGGCGGCAGCGTGCTGCTGCACGGCGCAAACTTCGACGAGGCTAAGGCCAAGGCCATCGAGCTCTCCGAGACCGAGGGCATGGTCTTCGTACCGCCCTTCGACGACGAGGCAGTCATCGCCGGCCAGGGGACGATTGGCCTGGAGATCTTCCAGGATGTCCCGGAGATCGACCGCGTGTTCGTGCCCATCGGGGGCGGCGGGCTGGCCGCCGGCGTGGCGATCCTGCTCAAGCAGCTGAATCCCGAGATCCAGGTCATCGGCGTGGAGCCGGAGGAGTCCGCTTGCTTCGAGGCAGCCAAGGAGGCTGGCGAACCGGTGGATCTGGCGTACACGAGCCTGTTCGCCGAGGGCGTGGCGGTCAAGCGCATCGGCGACGAGACCTTCCGCATCCTCAACAAGTGGCTGGATGGGGTCGTGACCGTTAGCTCCGACGAGATCAGCGCGGCGATCAAGGACATCTTCGACGACACCCGCGCGATCGCCGAGCCCGCCGGTGCGGTGGCCCTGGCGGGGCTGAAGCGCTTCTGCGCAGAGCACGAGGTCAGCGATGAGACACTGGTCCACGTGCTCTCGGGCGCGAACGTGAACTTCCACTCGCTGCGCTACGTTTCCGAGCGCTCCGAGCTCGGCGAGGGCAGCGAGGCGCTGTTCGGTGTGACCATCCCCGAGGCCAAGGGTGCGTTCCTGGACTTCTGCACGGTGCTGGGCAGCCGCGCGGTCACCGAGTTCAGCTACCGCGTGGGCGAAAACGACCAGCCGGCGAAGATCTTCGTCGGTGTGCAGCTGAAGTCCGGCCACCAGGAGCGGGCCTCCATCCAGGCGGACCTGGAGGCCGCGGGATATGGCGTGGTCGACCTGTCCGAGGATGAGGTCGCCAAGGAGCACATTCGCTACATGATCGGCGGCCAGCCGCCGCACGCGGTGTCCGAGAGCGTGTTCGCCTTCGAGTTCCCGGAGCACCCGGGTGCGCTGATCCGCTTCCTCGAGGTGCTGGGCACCCGCTGGAACGTCTCCGCGTTCCACTACCGCAGCATCGGCATGGACTACGGCCGCGTACTCGCCGCATTCGAGAACGTCGAGGGGGACGCGGACTTCTCGGAGCACCTGGAGAAGCTGGGCTACCACGCGACGGAGGTCAGCTCCAGCCCGGCATACCAGTTCTTCCTCCAGGCCTAGTCGGCCCGGCAATGGCCCGGATCGGGTTCATCAGTTCTGGGCCACTAGTCCTGAGCCAGTAGTTCCCGGCCACTAGTCATTGTCGGCGCAAAATAGCGCGCCCAAGATGCAGCCCAGCTGCCGCAGGTGCTCCACCTCGGAGAGCAGGAAGTCCGGGCCGCCTGGGCGACCCACGATGAGGATTAGCGAGGAACCCTCGATGGGGGTGGCGGCAAGCGAGGAGTCCATGACCGCCCAAGGCTCGGGAATCCAGTCCTCCTGCTCGGGGTTGAGAACCCGAGCCTCGCACACGGGCGCCGAGTCCAGCTCCTGGCCGTTGTCTTCAGGAGCAGCGCTCGAGGCCGCGATGCGGTGGGTACGGGGCGCGGTATCCAACACGATGGCCCAGCCCGCGGACATGGAGCGCGGCAGATCCGCCATCAGCGTCTCCAGGGCCTCAGCGCGGCGGGAGCGCAGCGCCGCGATGGAGGCCAGCATCTGCACCTGGCCGCGGCGGTCGATCGAGCCGGAGAACGGGCGGATGGAGTCGACGAACACGCCCTCGACTTCCTGGGCTGCGGTGATCAAGACGTCCGGCAACGTGCCGTGGGGCAGGTCCACGACGATGTCGTCAACGACGACGATCTCGTTGTTCAGGGAGTCGTCTTCGTCGTAGCCGACGATGTCGACGCCTTGGATGTTGCCGTCGACGTTGCCGAGCGCCTGGGCGATCTTGCCGAGGGCGCCGGGCGAATCGGGTACGCGCACGCGCATTAAGTAAGACATGCCCCAAAGTCTAGCGACCCGTGCGGAAAACTTAAGGAGTTCTTTTCTGGCCGGGGCATGCTAGGTGAACGTGCACGCCCTTGACTAGAGTTATGGGCATGTCTGAAATTTCCCGCGAAAATGTTGCCCACTTGGCCAAGCTGGCACGCCTCGAGATCCCGGAGGATGAGCTGCAGAGCTACGCAGACCAGATCGACGACATCATCGAGCATGTCGCCGCGATCTCTAAGGTCGATACCGAGGGCGTTGAGCCACTGAGCCACCCGACTCAGAACGTCGACGGTGCCGTCTCCGTGATGCGCGAGGACGTCGTCATGCCCGTGCTGACCGCCGAGCAGGCCCTGGACCAAGCACCGGCAGTGCAGGATCAGCGCTTCCAGGTTCCGCAGATCCTCGCCGACTAATCTGCCTTAGCTTTGTGCCTGGCTGGCACGCCGGAATAACAACACCAACTCCACGCAGCGCACCCACGCTGCCGATGATTACAGCTCAAAGGACTATTGATGACTGAAGCTCAGCGCCTGACGGTCGGGGAGCGTACGGACTCCGACTTCACGACCTGGACCGCCGCCGAACTGGCAGAGAAGATTCACTCGCGGGAAATCAGCTCTGTCGAGGTGACCCAGGCTCACCTGGACCGCATTAGCGACGTTGATGGGGAGATCAACGCTTTCATTCACGTCAACGCCGACGAGGCACTGGCTGCCGCCCACAACGTCGACGCCGCCATCGCCGCTGGTGATACGCCGACCTCGAGCCTGGCCGGCGTGCCGCTCGCGCTGAAGGATGCCTTCGTCACCACCGACGCGCCCACCACCGCGGGCTCGAAGATGCTCGAGGGCTACATTAGCCCCTACGACGCGACGCTGACCCTGCGTCTGCGCAGCGCTGGCATCCCGATCCTGGGTAAGACCAACATGGACGAGTTCGCGATGGGGTCCTCCACGGAGAACTCCGCTTATGGCGCGACCCGCAACCCATGGGATCTGGAGCGTACCCCGGGTGGTTCCGGTGGTGGCTCCTCCGCCGCGCTGGCTGCGGGCATGGCGCCGCTGGCCATCGGCACCGACACGGGCGGCTCTATCCGTCAGCCGGCTGCGTTGACCAACACCGTGGGTGTGAAGCCGACCTATGGCACCGTCTCCCGTTACGGCCTCATCGCCTGCGCATCCTCCCTGGACCAGGGTGGCCCGGCGGCCCGTACGGTCGAGGACACCGCCCGCCTGCACCAGGTGATTGCGGGCTTCGACCAGAACGACGCCACGTCCTCCCGCCACGAGATCGCCGACGTCGTCGCAGCCGCCAAGCTGGGTGCGAACGGTGACCTCAAGGGCGTGAAGGTCGGTGTGGTCAAGCAGTTCCAGCAGGCAGAAGCCCTGCAGGCGGGCGTGCGCGAGCGCTACGAGGCCAACCTGGAGCAGCTGAAGTCCCAGGGCGCGGAGCTCGTGGAGGTCGACTGCCCGAACTTCGACCACGCGCTGAATGCCTACTACCTGATCCAGTTCTCCGAGATCTCCTCCAACCTCGCCCGCTTTGACGGGATGCGTTACGGCCTGCGCGCCGGCGACGACGGCACCCGCAGCGCCGATGAGGTCATGAGCCTGAGCCGCGCGCAGGGCTTTGGTCCGGAGGTGAAGCGCCGCATCATGCTGGGCACCTACGCCCTGTCCGTCGGCTACTACGACGCCTACTACCTGCAGGCCCAGCGCGTGCGTAACCTCATCGCGCAGGACTACGCCAAGGCCTTCGAGCAGGTGGACGTCATCGCAGCACCGACCACCCCGAGCACCGCCTTCAAGCTGGGCGAGAAGGTCGACGATCCGCTGCAGATGTACCTCTTCGACCTGTTCACCCTCCCGCTGAACCTCGCCGGTGTCTGCGGCATGTCCGTTCCGGGCGGCCTGGGCAGCGATACCCAGCTGCCAACCGGCCTGCAGCTGATGGGCCCGGCCCACGGCGAGGAGAGCATCTACCGCGTCGGCTCCGCCTTCGAGGCAGGCCGCGAGAGCTAAGTCCTCGGATCAGCAGCTCAGCTTTCGGCCCCGCACCCAGATTCGATTTGGGTGCGGGGCCGCTGGCGTACAGTAGACCCTATGGTTACTATGGGTGATGGCTGGGCAATTGGCGTCGATGGTTCCCGCAGGTGGGGGACCTTGGGGGCCGCCGGGCTGTTCCTCTGCGCTCCATCCGAGGGTTCGGAGGAGCCGGTCGTCCTCATGCAGCACCGCGCATGGTGGACCAACCGCGGGGACACCTGGGCGATGCCGGGCGGGGCGATCGATTATGGGGAAACTCCCGAGGAGGGCGCGAAGCGGGAGACCTGGGAGGAAACCGGGATCGACCCGAACGATGTGACGGTCGTGGATACCGTGGTGACCTCCCGCGTGGAGCTCGACCACGTCCTGCGCCGGGAGGCGGTCCGCCCACAAGACCAGCACCTGCTCGACCCCGTGCGCGCCATGATCGAGCGCGACGGTGATGTGCGCCAGGCGCTGCTGGATAACCCGATCTATCACCCGGTCCACGGCGGGCGTGCCGTGTTCGGCCTTGGCGCCAAGTTCTGGTGGGAGGTGCCCGACGACACGGTCAAGGAGTGGCGCTACACCACCGTGATCGGCCGCGCCCCCTACCCGCTGGAACTGGCCCCCACCGAGGAGTCCAAGGACCTGCGCTGGCAGCCACTGTCCAAGCTGGAGGAGCTCGACCTCATGCCCGAGTTCCGCGCTAGCCTGCCCGAGCTGCGCGCGAAAATCCGCGACCTCGACATGTTCTAGCCGCGCGTGCTCGCAGCTGCTTCCGGGAGGTGCAGCTACAGGGCCCACCGGCTCGCGCGGGGGAGGGGAGAACCCCGAGTCGGGGCCACGAACAGCCACTTGAATGATTAGATAGGGGCTGTGACTGAGCAAAAATACCCGGAGCTACCCCTGGAAAGCCGAGGCGCGTGGCGCTCGCTGATCGCCCTGTGCGTCGGCTTCTTTATGATCCTTCTGGATCAGACCATCGTCGCGGTGGCCACCCCCGACCTGCAGGATCAGCTGAATGCCAGCTATAACCAGGTCATCTGGGTGACCTCGATTTACCTGCTCTTCTTCGCCGTTCCCCTGCTGGTCACCGGCAGGCTGGGGGACCGATACGGGCCGAAGAACGTCTACATCGTGGGCATGGTGATCTTCACCCTGTCCTCGCTGGCCTGCAGCTATTCCGCGACCATCGAATGGCTGATCCTCTCCCGAGCGGTGCAGGGCCTGGGCGCGGCACTGCTGACCCCGCAGACCATGTCCGTGATCAACCGGGTCTTCCCGCGCGAGAAGCGTGGCGCGGCCCTCGGCGTGTGGGGCGCGGTGGCCGGCCTGTCCACGATGCTGGGGCCGATCCTCGGCGGGGTCATCACCTCCTCCCTGAACTGGCACTGGATCTTCCTGGTCAATGTGCCCATCGGCATCGTGTCGATCGTGCTGGTCGCGCTGTGGGTCCCGCCGTTCGAGCCGACGGACAAGCCGATCGACGGGCCGTCCATGCTGCTGTCCATGGTCTCGGTCAGCCTGATCATCTTCGCGATCCAGCAGGGTGAGACGGTCAGCTGGGCGTGGTGGATCTGGGCCCTGGTGCTGGCCGGCGTTCTCGTCGGCGCGCTGTTCTTCCGCCGCCAGTCCCGGTTGACCCACGCCGCGGGCTCCGCCAACCGGGACGCCGTCCTGCCCACCACCTTGTTTTCCCGCCGCAGCTTCTCGATGGGTAACGTCGCGATCTTCACGATGGGCTTTGCCACGGCCAGCATGATGCTGCCGCTGATGATGTACTTGCAGCAGGTTCACCACCTGTCTGCGATGACCGCGGTGCTCTACGTGGTGCCGATGTCTCTGCTGGCGCTCCCGCTGTCCCCGTTCGTCGGCTGGCTCATCGACCGGATGGACGCCCGCCCGCTCGCGGTGACTGGCTTTTTCTTCATGGTCGCCGGCATCGTGGGGCTCTACCTTGTCCTGCGCCCGGGCGCTGCGCCTGCCGCCATCATCGTGCCGATGCTCCTGCTCGGGGTGGGCAACTCCGCCGTGTGGTCCCCGAACTCCGCCATGACGCTGCGGGACCTCCCCGCGACGCTGGCGGGTGCGGGCTCCGGGGCGTACAACACCATCCGGCAGGTCGGCGCGGTCACCGGCGTGGCGGTGGTGGGGGCCGTCATCCAGATTCGACTGCCGCATTACGCGACCGAGGGGCCGGAGGCCATTGCGCACGCTTTCGGCCAGTCCATGCTCCCGATTGCGGCTGCGCTGCTGGTCGGGCTCGTGGCCACGATGGCGTCCGGAAAATCCGAGCCAGGACCGGCTCACCGCAACTAGTGTGGCTGGCGTGGGCGGAACAACGGCCTGACAACCGCCCGCGACGCAGCTCGGGAGGAACACTTTTATATGCGCATTGCAATTTTGACCAGTGGTGGCGACTGCCCCGGACTCAACGCCGTGATCCGTGGTGTGGTCCGCACCGCCGGGGCGGCCGGCGTCGACGTCATCGGTTTCGAGGACGGCTACCAGGGCCTGGTGGAAAACCGCACGGTCCCGCTCTACGACGACGCCTACATTGACCGCATCATCCGCTACGGCGGCACCATCCTTGGCACCGGCCGCCTGCACCCCGATAAGTTCAAGGCACAGATCGACACGATCAAAGCCAACCTGGCGGAAAACGAGGTGGACGCCCTCATCCCGATCGGCGGCGATGGCACCCTGCGCGGTGCCCAGTTTCTGTACCAGAACGGCATCCCGGTCGTCGGCATCCCGCAGACCATCGACAACGACGTCGACGGCATGGACTACACCTTCGGTTTCGACTCTGCTGTCGCGGTGGCCACCGAGGCGATCGACCGGCTGCACACCACGGCGGAGTCCCACAAGCGCGTCATGATCGTGGAGGTCATGGGGCGCCACACCGGGTGGATCGCGCTGCACGCCGGCATGGCCGGTGGCGCCCACGACGTGCTGTTGCCGGAGTTTCCCTTCGACATCGACGAGGTTTGCGGGCGTATGGAGAAGCGCTTCGAGCAGGGCGAGCGCTACGGCATCATCTGCGTGGCCGAGGGGGCCCGGCCCGTCGGCGGGCCCCTGGACGGGATCGGCGAGGAAAACGAGCTCGACGAGTTCGGCCACGTCAAGATGCGAGGCATGGGCTACCAGGTCGCCCGCGCGGTGGAGAAGCGCATGGGCGTCGAGGTGCGATCCTCCGTGCTGGGGCACATGCAGCGCGGCGGTACCCCAACCGCGTTCGATCGCGTGCTGGCCACCCGCTGTGGTGTCAACGCGACCCGCGCGGTGATGGAGGGCAGGACCGGCAAGGTGGCCGCCCTGCACGGCGAGAAAATCGACCTCATCGACTTCGAGCAGGCCGTCGGGCGGGTGAAGTCCGTGCCGGACTACCGCTACCAAAACCTCCAGGGCCTGCTGGGCTAAAAGCACCCGAGCCGATTACAGATGACCGGTGGCAAAGGTACTAAGATGGGCGCCATGACTGCGCAGTTGTATGACTATTCCGACGATGTGATGGATTTCGACGAAGTGCTGGAGCGCTTCGAACCCGTGATGGGAATGGAGGTCCACGTCGAGCTGTCCACGAACACCAAGATGTTCTCCACCTCGACCGCGGCCTTCGGCGGGGATCCGAATACCCACGTGGACCCGTGCAGCCTGGGTCTGCCGGGCGCACTGCCGGTCGTCAACAAGCAGGGTGTGGAGTGGGCCATCAAGATCGGGCTTGCGCTGAACTGCAAGATCGCGCCGTACTCCCGCTTCGCGCGCAAGAATTACTTCTACCCAGACCAGCCGAAGAACTACCAGATCAGCCAGTACGACGAGCCGATCGCCTACGACGGCTACCTGGACGTCGTCCTCGATGACGGCACCGAGTGGCGCGTTGAGATCGAGCGCGCCCACATGGAGGAGGACACCGGCAAGCTGACCCACCTCGGTGGCGCTTCCGGTCGCATCCACGGCGCGACTGCCTCCCTGGTGGACTGCAACCGCGCCGGCGTGCCGCTGATCGAGATCGTCACCAAGCCGATCGAGGGCGCTGGCGAGCGCGCCCCGGAGATCGCGCGTGCCTACGTCACCGCGCTGCGCGACCTGGTTAAGGCCCTCGGCGTGTCCAATGCCCGCATGGATCAGGGCTCCATGCGTGTGGACTCGAACCTCTCCCTGCGCGAGAAGGGCAGCACGGAGTTCGGCACCCGCACCGAGACCAAGAACATCAACTCCCTGCGCTCCGTGGAGCAGGCCGTGCGCTTCGAGATGCAGCGCCACGCCGCCTGCCTCGTCAATGGGGTGCAGATCCAGCAGGAGACCCGCCACTACCAGGAGGACGGCACCACCTCGAAGGGGCGCCCGAAGGAGTCCATGGCGGACTACCGCTACTTCAACGACCCGGACCTGCCGCCGGTCTTGGCCCCGGAGGAGTGGGTCGAGGAGATCCGCGCGACCCTGCCGGAGATGCCGTGGATCCGCCGCGCCCGCATCCAGAAGGAGTGGGACCTGCCGGACGCGGAGATGCGCGACCTCGTCAACGCTGGTGCGCTCGACCTGATCGTGGAGACCACCGAGGCTGGCGCGGATCCGGCGGATGCCCGTAGCTGGTGGGTGGCCTACCTGGCGCAGAAGGCCAACGAGCAGGGCGTGGAGCTCGAGCAGCTCGACATCACCCCGGCTCAGGTCGCTCGCATCATCGAGCTGGTCAAGGAAGGCAAGCTGACCACCAAGCTCGCCCGCCAGGCCGTGGACGGCGTATTGGCAGGGGAGGGTGACGTCGACCAGGTGGTCAAGGACCGTGGCCTGGAGGTCGTCCGCGATGACGGAGCGATCGAGGCCGCCGTCGACGAGGCTCTGGCTGCAAACCCGGACATCGTGGAGAAGTACCGCGCGGGTAATAAGAAGGTCACCGGTGCGATCGTCGGTGCCGTGATGAAGGCGACCAAGGGCAAGGCTGATCCGGCGCAGGTCAATAAGCTGATCGCCGAGAAGCTGAACTAGCACCGCGCGGCCACCGCTCGCGTGCGTGACGCGCGGGCGGTCGCGTGAAGCCTCCGGGCCACGAGAAATCGGGCCCGGAGGTTTCTTATTTTCTCTCGCCTTGAGGGGGCGCGAGAATGTAGAGTGTTGGTTATGGAAACTAAGTATCGAGGTCTGAATGTTCCCCTGACTCCGCTGCGGTTCCTAGAGCGCAGCGCCAATGTCTTCCCAGAAGCCACGGCCTGCATCGACGGAGTGCGGCGCATCAGCTTCAGGCAGTTCCGAGAGGATGCGGAGGCCTTCGCTCGTGCGTTGCGGGCCCACGGCTTGGGGCTGCACGACCGGGTAGGGGTGCTTGCCCCGAATAGCTACGAGGCTCTGCTGGCGCAGTTTGCCGTGCCTCTCGCTGGGGGAGCGACCGTGCCTATCAACACCCGGCTCGCGGCTGCGGAGGTGGCCTATATCCAAGGTCACGCTGGGTTTAATATCCTCATCGGTGCAGCTGACCTGCTAGTCGGCGTGGTTGAGGAACTGCCAGAAGAACTGCGGCTGCTGGAGATCCCAGAGTTGGACGGCACCCAGCCCGGGAAGTTCCCCTCTTTCGCGGATTTCATCGCGCCCCACCGGGAAGGCGAGGACCTAAGTTATCGGGTGGCCGACGATAATGAGCCCATTGCGATCAATTACACCTCGGGCACGACCGGTAAGCCGAAGGGCGCCGTGTATACGCACCGCGGGGCCTACCTCAACGCCATCGGCGAGGTTAACGCGCAAAATTTCGCCAGCGACAGCGTCTATCTGTGGACGCTGCCCATGTTTCACTGCTCAGGCTGGTGTACCGGCTGGGCGACGATGGCGGTTTCGGCAACCCAGGTGGCGCTCCGGGCGGTGCGAGGGCCGGAGATGTGGCGCCTGATTGCAGAAGAGGGGATCACTCACATGTGTGGCGCTCCCGCGGTGCTCACCACGCTGGTCGATGATGAGAACAAGCGGCGCGTGAAGAACCTCAGGATCGTGACTGCGGGAGCCCCGCCGAGCCCCACCATCATCACTCGGTGTGAGAATCTAGGCATCGAAGTCACGCACGTTTATGGGCTGACGGAATCCTACGGGCCGTTTACCGTCTGTGAGCCACAGCGCGCGTGGTCGGATATGACTGTCCGGCGTCGTGCGGTTCTCAAGGCTCGGCAGGGCGTAGCAATGATCACCAACGAAGAGGTGCTGGTCATCGAGCAAACTGCTGAAGATGATGATTCGATTGTCGAGGTGCCTAGTGATGGTGCGACGATGGGCGAAATCGTCATGACTGGCAATGGGGTGATGGCGGGTTATTTCGAGGATGAGGAGGCCACCCGCATCGCCTTCCGGGGTGGGTATTTCCACACCGGCGATCTCGGTGTCAAGCACCCCGATGGCTATATTCAGCTGCTGGATCGGGCCAAGGATGTGGTGGTCAGTGGCGGTGAGAACATTTCCACGATCGAGGTGGAGCAGGGCATCGTCAGTTACCCGGATGTCTCTGATTGTGCGGTCATTGGAGTTCCGGACGAGAAATGGGGCGAGAGGCCGCGTGCGTACGTGGTGCTGCGGTCGGAAGCTCGAGGGGATGATCCGGAGGCGATTTCTGAGGCGATCATCGCCCACTGCCGGGTAAATATGGCGGGCTATAAGGTGCCCAAGGATATCGTCATCCTCGACGAGCTGCCCCGGACCTCTACTGGCAAGGTGCGCAAGAAGGAACTACGTGACGAGGCGTGGCAAGGGCAGGAGGCCAAAATCCACTAACGGCTGCTTGGCGACCGAAGGTGGGCCTAGGGCGCTAGCCTGCACACATATTGAAAATGGCTATCAATTAATGTAGGTTCGCGGTGTGCAGAAACGTCGTCTTAGCTCGCCGGCGGTAGCAATCGCCATCGCGGCGATCCTGGCGGCAATTCTCTTTATCGCAGCGCTCGCCATCGGGCCGGTCACCATCGCGGTGCCGGATGTGCTGGCCAGCGTCTGGGCGCAGATCACTGGGCGTGGCGAGAGCGCCCAGGAGGATCCGGCACTGGGGAGTGCCTATAACGTCGTGGCGGCCATCCGCTTGCCCCGCGCGATCATCGCCGCGCTCGTGGGCGCGGCCCTGGCCGTGGCCGGAACCGTGATGCAGGCAGTCTTCCGCAACCCGCTGGCCGATCCCGGCATCATCGGTGTGTCTGCCGGGGCGGCGACTGCCGCGGTGCTGGCCATCGTCACCGGATTCAGCGCAGTAGCCGCCTGGGCGCTGCCGGCCTCGGCCTTCCTCGGGGCGCTGGGGGCTGTGGCCATCGTGCAGCTGGCCGCGGCGATGCGCGGGGGAGGGCCGGCCACCCTCGTGCTCGTCGGTATTGCACTCAGCGCGTTTTTGGGTGCGGTCACCGCGGCGGCGATCGCCAACGCACCCTCGGACTCGGATATCCGCGGCGTGGCGTTCTGGCTCAACGGCGATCTTGTCGCCCGCACCTGGGAGCACGTCGTCATCGCGAGCCTGCCGATCGTGCTCGGCATCGTGCTTCTGCTGTTCTTTAGCCGGGACCTCAACATCCTGCTGATGGGCGACCAGGCTGCCCGCACCACTGGTGTGAACGTGCGCCGGGTTCGGGTTGTCACGCTTACGGTTGCTGCGTTGATCACCGCGTCGGCGGTGGCGGTCTCCGGCGTGATCGGCTTCGTGGGGCTCGTGGTGCCGCATCTTATCCGCCTGATCATCGGCCCGAATCACAAGGCCTTGTTGCCCACCGCCGCGCTGGCCGGTGCGGCCTTTCTACTGGCAGCAGACACGATAGCCCGCATGCTCTTCGCCCCCGTGACGCTGCAGACCGGAACGGTCGTGGCCTTCATTGGTTCGCCGATCTTCCTCTGGCTTCTGCTGCGTGGCCGTCGCCCGGCGGGGTGGTCGGCATGATCGACGCTCGCATCACCGTCCCCGGCATCCTCGCCGACGTCGCCTTCTCGGCCGAACAGGGCCAGGTCACCGGGATCATCGGACCCAACGGTGCGGGCAAGTCGACGCTGCTGCGCGGGGTCTGGCTGGATGCTGGAACCTCCGACCGGCAGCGCGCCCGGCAGATGGCGGTTGTTCCCCAGGACACGACGATGAGCTTCGACTTCTCCGTCGCCGAGGTCGTCCAATTTGGGCGCCACCCCCACGTGTCCCGCTTCCAACAGTTCACGGATTCCGACCGCCGGATTGTGGAACACGCGCTGGCGAGGGTGGGGATCGAGCACCTGAGGGAGAAATCGGTCAACCAGATTTCTGGCGGCGAGCGCCAGCTCGTTCATGTCGCACGCGCGATCGCGCAGGACACCCCGGTTCTGCTGTGCGATGAGCCCACCAGCGCGCTCGATCTTAAACACCAGGTGCGGGTGCTGAAGCTGCTGCAAGAGCAGGCACAGCAGGGCAAGACCGTGGTGGTTGTCCTGCACGACCTGACTCTGGCGGCGCGGTACTGCGACCGGCTCGTCCTCATGGCGGAACGAAACGTGGCGGCCACGGGACCGCCCGAGGCGGTGCTCTGCCCGGAGTTGGTATCCGAGGTCTACGGCGTCCCGGTGGACATTAGGCCGGACCCGGTCACGGAGAGCCTGCGGGTCACCCCGCTGTGACACTGCGTTGCACCGCGTGGCGGCGGATTATCCGCTGCCTCGGGTAATCCGAAACCCGAATCCCACGGTGGCGGGGCGCTCTACAGCTAAGCCCCGAGACCCAAGACAAAAGACTTTAAGGATGAGAATGACTACTGCTCGAAAGCACTGGCGCCGCGCGCTGGTCGCGCTGACCCTGCCACTGTTCACCTTCGCTGCGGCCTGCTCCTCGGCCGAGGACGACGTCGCTGCGCAAGCTACCCAGGGTGCGGAGGAAAGCCGCAGTGCGGAGTCCACCGAGTCCGGTGAGGCGGTAACCAAGCCACAGCGCATCGCCTCCTTGTCCTCCGATGCGACTAGCGTGCTCGCGGAGCTCGTCGATCACGAGCGCATCGTGGCATCCCCGGCGACCCCTGGCAGCAAGCCGGTGGGCGGAACCGCGCTTCCCGACGGGGTGCACGCCGACCCGGAGCAGGTGCTGGCGCTCAACCCGGACCTGGTGGTGCTGACCGAGCGTCACGGTTCCGAGGGCTCCGCCGCGGACCTGCTCGCCAACAGTGGGGTGAAGGTTCACACTTTCAAGGACTCCGACTGGAGCTCCATCGACAGTCTCATGAAGAGCATGACCACCCTCGGCGAGCTGACCGGAGAGCAGAACAAGGCTCAGGATCTGAGCACGAAGATCGGCGAGCGACGCGATGAGATGGTGGGCCCACTGGACAAGAAGGCCAAGCCCCGCGTCCTGCTGCTCATGGCTCGCGGCGGCAAAAAGATGATTATGGCGCCGCCCACGATGGCCAGCGGCCTGGTGAAGGAGGCCGGTGGCGAGCTGATCTCCGAGGCTGAGGGCATGCGGGGTGCGGCGCCGGCAGACCCGGAGCGAATCGCCGCGCTCGCCCCGGACGTCATCCTCATCGAAGACTTCCGCGGGCAGGGCAAGGAGGCCTTCGCAGACCTTCTGGACCAGCCGGCGATCGCCGAACTGGGCGCACGGGTTGAGCTGATCTCCCCGGCGACCACGGGTGCCTCTGCGGGGTCGAAGATCACCACGGGGCTGGAGGATGTCGCCGAGAAGATTGGCACCAAGCGTTAGTGCCGAAGCGTTAAAAACCAAGCGCTAACTTAGGCGAAGGCGCCGGCCTCGTCGCCGTCCAGTACGTCCTCCCCTTGGGGAGCGCCCGGGGCGGTGCCCTCGCCGAACGGGCTGCCCGGGAGCTTTTCGCGGCCATGCTCGGTGTAGAAGATCTCCGGGCTTGGGCCGACCGGCACCACTCCGGTGGGGTTGATATCGGTGTGGACCAGGAAGTAGTGGTCCTTGATCTGCTGGAAGTTCGTGCTGTCGCCGAAGCCCGGTGTCTGGAAGAGGTCGCGCAGGTAGCCCCACAGGTTCGGCATCTCCGAGATCTTGTTTCGATTGCACTTGAAGTGGTTGTGGTACACCATGTCGAAGCGAATCAGGGTGGGGTAGAGGTACACATCCGCCAGCGTGATGTGATCGCCGACCAGGTAGCGGCGGCTGCTCAGTCGTTCCTCCAGCCAGTCGAGGGTGCTGAAGAGCTCGTTGAAAGCCTTCTCGTAGGCCTCCTGCGAACCGGTGAACCCTGCGCGGTAGACGCCGTTGTTGACGGTGCGGAAGACGCGCTCGTTGATCTCGTCGATCTCCGCGCGCAACGCCTCCGGGTAGAGGTCCGGGGCTCCGGGGCGCTGATAATCGGTCCACTGGGTGGCGAGGTCCTCGACGATGCTGAAGAAGTCGTTGCTGACCACGGACTTCGACGCGACGTCCACCATCGCCGGGACGGTGATTCCGCGAGGGTAATCCCGGTAGCGGTTGAGGTAAGCGTCGCGGAGCTTGCCGATCTTCAGCACGGGGTCGACGGAATCCTCGTTGAGGTCGAAGGTCCAGGACTTCCAGTCGTGGGTGGGGCCGGTGAGCCCCAGGGAGATCGCATCCTCCAGGCCCATTAGGCGCCGGGTGATCACCGCGCGGTGTGCCCATGGGCAGGCGCGGGCTGCGATCAGCCGGTAGGTATTCGGCTTCACCGGCCAGGCCTGCCCTTTGCCTGAAGCAGTGTTGCCTGGGTCGAAGTTTTCGACGTCCTTGACGATGCGGTCGTCGATGTAGTTCATGTCGCGGTCGAATTCGCCGCCCGATTCAACGTAAGCCATTTCCCTCACTGTCCTCTATATTTGCGTGCTCTGTTGGAGACCTGAGCCGCTAGGCCTTCCTCCATTATTGATGATATGTCAACAAAAGTCAGCCACTTGGGGGTTTGGCTGGCCTGAGCTGCGGGTTTTGTCACTTCATCCTAGGGAAGTTGCTCGATTGGGCAGGTGCAGTGTTCTCCGACACTCCGCGTCTGTTCGGTCTGTTCCTGGGGAAACTCGTTTAGGCTAAGGATATGACTGACGCATCGAATAATGGCAGGAAGTCCCAGAAGGGGGCGCTTGGAGGTTTGCCCTACGGGCACAGCGACCGCGCATCGGAACCGTACGCCGATATCGATGTGCCAGAGTACGAAGGCGCAACCCCGGAGCCAGCGGCGAAGGGTGCCTCGAAGTCTCCGGCTGCTCCAGCGGCGAAGACCGTGAAGAACGGCCCCGCTGTCGCGGATAAGAAGCCGGCTGCGAAGGCTGCCCCAACCGCGAAGACTGCGGCCAAGCCCAAGGCGAAGTCGGGTGACGCCAAGTCTCCAGCCTCCGCTCAGGCGAAGGCTGCCAAGGGCGATGCCCCGAAGGCAGCAGCAGCCAAGGCGGCTGGTCCGCAGCCTGCCGAGGCTAAGAGGGCCGACACCGCAGCGGCTGACGCTAAGACCACGGCCAAGGGCAAGGACGCAGCGGAGCGGACTGACACTGCAGGGGCGGCAGAGCGGGGGACCGCTGAGCAGGGCCGTCCGCG
>NZ_JASLIP010000055.1 GCF_030152825.1 Corynebacterium sp. | reverse complement strand
AGTTATTTCGCCGTTCGCGGGCTACTCGGGCCAACAGCAGGTCCGGCACAACTCCGCCGGGCCGAAACCGGCGCGCTTTTCATCGGTGCGGCAGCGCTCATCGTGGCCGGCGTGGTTGGCGTCCTGAATTAAAAAACCCGCCCTGGCAGCCAGGGCGGGCAGAAAAGAAGAAGGGCTACTTCCAGCCCATCGTCATCAACAGACCAACGATGAACAGGCCGAACCCGATCAGGTAATTCCACGGGCCGAGGGTGACCATCAGCGGGATGGACGGGCCGGCGATGTAGTTCACGACCAGCCACGCCAGACCCAGCAGCATCAGGCCCAGCATGATCACGATGTACCACCGTGGCGTGCCCGAGGCGTTCAGCTTCACCGGGGTACGGCGATCCACTCCAGCGGCGGCGCTGGAACCGAAGTTCTCCTCCGGGGAATTGATCTTTGACTTAGGCATAATTCGCTTCCATTACAGGGCAGTGCTTCCAGCTGCTAAGGCAGCTTCCAATACAACGGCCAATATTAGCAGCTACACCCGACAATCCCGCACCACACGGGGCATGGCGGCACAGGTGCAACACGACAGCGATAGAATCGCACCCATGCGCATCTTGGTCGTCGATAACTTCGACAGTTTCGTTTATAACCTCGTCCAGTACCTCGGGCAGCTCGGCTACTACGAGCAGAACTGCGTGGTGTGGCGCAATAACGCACCCGAGCTCGGCGGCGAGGCAGGTTTCGACGACGCCAACCTCGCCGATGTGCTTGGCCAGTTCGATGCCATCCTGCTGTCCCCGGGGCCGGGCGAGCCCACCGCCGCCGGGCACCTCATGCAGATCATCCGCGTGGCCGTGGCTAAGGGCATTCCGCTGTTCGGCGTGTGCCTCGGCCACCAGGCCATCGGCCTGCACTTTGGGGGCCAGGTCGTGCGCGCCGACGAGCTCTACCACGGGAAAACCTCGCCCGTGACCCACGACGGCACCGGCGTGCTGCAAGGCATCCCGAGTCCGTTCACCGTCACCCGCTACCACTCGCTGACCGTCGATCCGGGCTCCGTGCCCGAGGTGCTGGCGGTCACCGGGCGGGTGGATTCCGGGATGATCATGGCGATGCGGCACATCAGCCTGCCGGTGCACTCCGTGCAGTTCCACCCCGAGTCCGTGATGACCCAATACGGTCACCGCATGCTTGCGAACTGGCTGATCGCGGCCGGTTTCCTCATCGACGAGGAGCTGATCGGTCGCATCGAGGAGGAGCAGCTCGCCGTCACCGGCGCGCTGAGCAAGTAAGGGAAACAGAACGCAGAAAACCGCGAACATTGGGCGGCACGCGATGTACCTTGAACGCAACACAGCGAAAGGAAGAAGCGATGCCGACCCCAGAAGCCCAGTTCACAACCGAGGACCAGTGGTTCGAATCCCACGGTGAGCGCTGCGCGGCACGCATCTTCCGGCCCACCGCGGCGGGACCGGAGAATCGCCCGGCCGTCGTCATGGCCCACGGCTTCGGCACCCCGCGCGCACTCGGCCTCTACCGCTACGCCGAGGCCTTCGCCGCCGCGGGCTACATCGTGGTCGTCTTCGACTACCGCTACTTCGGGGAAAGCACTGGCCAGCCCCGCCAACTTCTGGACATCCGCAAACAGATCGAGGACTGGCGGCTGGCACTGGCCTTCACCCGCAGCCTCGACGGGGTGGACGCGGCGCGGATCATCGGGTGGGGAACCTCCTTCGCCGGCGGGCACGTGCTCAGCCTGGCCGGGGCGAGGAAGAACCCAGAGAATTTCGCCGCCCTCATCGCCCAGGTGCCGCACATCAGCGGGCCCGCCGCCGTGCGCGCCGTGGGCCTGCGCAGCTGCCTGCGCGTGGCGCCCGTCGTCGCCGCCGACCTGCTCCAGAGCATCGGGGGCGGCAAGCCCCGCTACATCAACTCGGTGGGCCACCCCGGCGAGATGGGAGTCATGACGACCCCCGACGCCGTGCCCGGCAAGGACGCCATGATGGAAGCTAGCGGGGTGACGCCGGGCGAGTACCCGGAGACGGTCGCCGCCCGCGTGCTCGCATGGATTGGATTCTACTCCCCGGGGGCGCGGGCGAAGCACATCAACTGCCCCAGCCTGGTGCAGGTCATGGACCAGGACGCCGTGACCCCCACGATGGTCGCCGTAAAGGCAGCCCTCAAGATCCCGAACTCCACCGTGCGCATCCACCACGGCGGGCACTTCGACCCTTATGTGGAGCCCACCTACGACGAGATCCTCAGCGAGCAGCTGGAGTTCCTGCAGCGCACCGTGCCCGTCGTCTAAGGGCTCGGTAGGACGCGGCAAGTGGGGCCGACGTCTCCGGGGCGCCGGCGTCGATTTCGCAGCGACGTCCACGAGGGCGGACGTCCACGTTGTAGCGACCCCCGGCGACTTGTCTGACGTGCTCGGCGACCCGGCCTGACGTCCCCGCCGCCGGCGGGAGCTACGGGATCAGGCGGAAGATGAAGACGTCCACCGTGACCGTGGCGTTCTTATCCAACGTGGCGCCCTCGGACGGCTTCTGACGGGCCACGCGGTCCACCCGACCCAGGTCATTCGTCGGAACATCCACGCGGCGCAGCTTATCCGGGGAGCCCTCCCAGCCCGCGGCACGCAGGGTGTTGAAGACCTGGCCGAACTCCTTGCCGGAGACATTCGGCATGTGGAACTGGTTCCCGCGGGAGACCGTCAGGGTCACCTCGGAGCCCTCACGCAGGTGGGATCCCTCATCGCTGACGCTCAGGACCTTGCCCTCCGGCTCCGTGGAATCGACTTTATTGACGATCACCGTGAAGCCCGAGGACTCCAGGTTGGAGCGCGCATCCTCGACATCCTGGCCCGTGACCACCGGGACACGAACCTCCTGCGGGCCCGTGGACACCGTGATCGTGACCTTCGTGCCCTTAGAGACCTGCGAACCCTGTGCCGGGGACTGCTCAGTGATCTGGCCCTCCGGCACGGAATCGCTTGGCTCTTCCTTCACCCGGTTATTCAGGCTCAGGCCGGCCTCCTTCAGCTGCTGCGCTGCCTCGGAGGTGTTCATACCCGTCAGGTCCGGCACCTCGGTGATCTCCTTACCGGAGGAGACCACCAGCGAGATCTCCGTGCCCTTCGGCACCGAGCTATTCGGCCCCGGCTCCGTGCGGATCACGCGGCCACGCTCGATATCGGCGTGCGGGCGCTCCTTCACACGCAGCTCCAGGCCCAGGTCGTGGAGCTTGCGCTCGGCCTCGTCCTGGGTGAGGTTCTTGACGTCCGGGACGTTGACCGTTTCCGCCGTCGCGGCCGACCGGTCCGAGGCGACGTACGCCCAGGTTCCGGCGCCTAGCAGAGCGAGCACCGCGAGGATCGCCACGACCGGGATCCACCAGCGACGTTTCGGTTCCTCATCAATCAGCGGGGTCTGTGTGTCCGGGTAGTTCCCGTGGTCCGGGAAGGACGGCGGCGGCTCGGCCCCCGCAGCACCCGCGCTGGCGGCCGCCGGGTACGCCCCCGCAGCCCCGCCACCGTAGGAGCCACCGGCCTGCTCCGATGCGTACTCGCCGTTCTTGGCGAAGTTCTGGTCGCCCAGGCTGTGCTCTGCCGTGCGCTCCGTGGCGCTCGCGGCACCGTCAGCACCAGCGGCGCCCAGGCCGGCAGCGCCGAGACCAGCGGCGGCAGCCGTGCCCGCGCCCGAGGACTCATCCGCGCGGTGCCGGCCCCCGCCCGAATCCTGGGAACCAGCAGCGCCCGCCGGACCCGCGGCGCCCGGCAGCTTGGCCACCAGCGGCACCTGATCCTCGCTCAACCGCCGCAGGTCCAGCGCCATCTCCTTGGCATCCGCGTGGCGGTCGTCCGGGTTCTTCGCCATCGCGGTGAGCACGATGGCGTCCAAACTATCCGCCTCACGGTGGGAAAGGTGCATGCCCTCGACGGTCGACGGTGCCGGCGGGGCGTCCTGAACATGCTGGAAAGCCACCGAAAACGGCGACTCTCCCGAAAACGGCGGCTGACCCGTCGCCAGCTCGTAGAACACGCAGCCAGCGGCGTAAATATCGGAGCGGGAATCCGCCGACTTGCCGCGCGCCTGCTCCGGGGAGAGGTACTGGGCAGTGCCAATGACCGCGGCCGTCTGCGTCATCGCGGAAGAGGAATCAGACAGGGCACGGGCGATACCGAAGTCCATCACCTTCACCGCGCCGGTGTTGGTGATCATGATGTTCGCGGGCTTGATGTCCCGGTGGATGATGCCCGCCTCGTGGCTGAAGTGCAGCGCCTGAAGGACCTGGGACATGATGGCTGCGGCATCCGTGAGCCGCATCTTGCCGTACTCCTGGATGATGTCGCGCAGCGTTTCGCCCTGCACGCGCTCCATCACGATATAGGGCACGGAGCCATCCTCCGGCGGGGTCTGGCCAGTATCGTACACCGCCACGATCGCCGGGTGGTTCAGCTTCGCAGCGTTCTGCGCCTCGCGGCGGAAGCGCTCCAGGAAGTTCTCATCGCGGGCGAGGTCCGGCCGCATCATTTTGACGGCGACCTCGCGGCCGAGGAGCTCATCGACGGCGGCATAAACGTCCGCCATGCCACCAGTGCCAATCTTGGCACCTAGGTGGTATCGGCCACCGAGGATCGCCCCGTCACGGTCCACGACCGACCTCCTCTGATCTTCCAACTCACTGTGTACTGCCGCGGTGCGGCTCGGGAGGCTGTCCCTCCCGATTCTGCTTCAAAGCCGGTAACTTTACCGCGCCACTGTTCCCGTTACTACTTTAGTGTTTTCTTCGCCCGGGAAAGCCCGGTCGCGCAACTGGGCACCGGGTGGCCGCTAGATCGCCCGCAGCCCTAGCGCCCCGACCTCGCTATCGGCCAGGTTGGTGGCACCCGTCCCGGCGGGGCCCTCCGCGTTATTTCCCGGGTTGGGCTGGTCGCCGCCCGGGTTCGGAGCCGACGGGGAGGGGTTGTCGTCCGTCGGGACCGTTGGTTGGGACGGCTGCGACGGCGGGCGTGGGGAGCTCGGTGTGGGCTGCGTCCTCGTCGGCCCGCCCGGCTGCGTCGACGGCTGCGTGGGGCGCTCCGGACGGGTCGAGGTGGTCTCGTCATCTGCGCCGTTATCCTCGCCCGTCTGGGTTTCCTCCGGGCGGGGCTCCACCGGCTGCGGCGGGACGTACTCCTCCTGGGTGGGGGAGGTCGTGACCTCGCTGGTCACGGTCTTCGTCTCTCGCTCAGGGGTCGAGGAATCCGAATCGCTGAAAAGGAGGTAGCCGATCACGCCCAGGCCGAGGGCCACAACAACCCCAAGCACGATCCACGGGGTGGCGGAATTGCGCTGTTGATCGCGCCGACCTGCCGAACGTTGGGACGCCGCCCCTGCAGCATCCGCCGTACCGGTCTTGCGCGGCCCTCGGGCGGGACCCTGGCGTGGCGGGACGGCCGTGCCTTGCCCGGTCACCACCTGGCTGAGTTCGGCGTCGGAATCCCCAGGGGCAGCACCCCGAGCACCACCGTGGGCGGCGAAAACATCCGTGTGCGCGGCGGCGTCGGCAGTGGACACAGCAGCCGGGCGAGGGGCAGGAGCCCCGGAGAGGACAGCGGCGGCGGCCTCCGCGAGCTCCTGACCGTCGGCGTAGCGGGCCTGCGGGCTTTTGCGCAGGCAGGTGTTGACCAGCTCGCGCAGCGGGGAACTGAGCTCCTCGGGGAGGGGCTCCGGCTGCTCGGAAATATGCTTGATCGCAACCGAGACGGAGGAGTCCCCACGGAACGGACGGTGGCCAGCCAGCACCTCGTAGGCCACCACGCCGAGGGAGTAGACATCCGAGGCGGCGGTGACTTCCCGGCCCTGCGCCTGCTCGGGGGAGACGTACTGGGCCGTGCCCACCACCATGCCGGTCTGGGTCAGCGGCACCGCCTGCGCGGCCTTCGCGATACCGAAGTCCGTGATCTTCACCGTGCCATCGGCGGTGAGCAGCAGGTTGGCGGGCTTGATATCCCGGTGCACCGTGCCGGTGGCATGGATCGCCGCCAGGCCCATCGCGGTCTGCCGGATCAGGTCCAAGGCCAGGGGCTCCGGCAGCTGGCGCTCGCGGCGCAGCACATCGGCCAGGCTCTCGCCGCGGACGTACTCCATCACGATGTAACAGAACACCGCGTGGGTCTCCTGCGTGGGCTGGGAGCCGTCCGGGGAAACCTCCCCGTAGTCGTAGGTGGCGACCACATTCGGGGAATCGAAGTGCTCCGCGGCCTCCGCCTCGTTGCGGAAGCGCTCGCGGAACTCCGGGCTTTCGGTGTACTCGGGCTTCAGGATCTTGATGGCCACATCCCGCTGCGCGACGGTATCGCGGGCGAGCCACACGGTGGACATCCCGCCCCGGCCAACGATCCAGCTCAGCTGGTAGCGCTCCCCCAGTAGCCGCTGGGTGTACTCGATATCCGTGCGGTCCGGCTGGTGCTGCTCTGGCTGTTCAGTCATTTTTAGCGCTGCTCCTGCTCCGCGGCTGCGATGACGGCACGCCCGAGCGGGCCGGCTACGGCATTACCCGTGGCCCCCTGGCCCATGCCGCCACCGTTTTCCACCAGCACGGCCACGGCCACGTCCGCCTCGGTGGAAAACGCGATGTACCAGGTATGCGGGGCGGCCTCGCCGCGAACCTCGCCGTGCTCGGCCGTGCCGGTCTTCGACGCAATGGTGGCCGAGCCCCCGCCGCTACGTTCGGAACCCTGCATGAGCTCCTTGAGCTGGTCAGCCGTCTCCTTCGGGATCGCCCGGTTCAGCCGCTTCGGCTTCGTCTCCTTCAGGGTCTTCAGATCCGGACCCGTGATCTTGGAGACCAGGTGCGGCTCCATGCGCACGCCACCATTGGCGATCGTCGCCGCGATCACGGCGTTCTGCAGCGGGGTCAGAGACACGTCGCGCTGGCCGATCGCGGACTGGCCCAGGGCGGCCTTGTCCGGCAGGTCACCCAGCGTCGAGCGCTGCATGCCCAGCCCCAGGCCCTCGTAGCTATCACCCACGCCGAAGGCCTCCGCGGTCTTGCGGAAAAGATCATCGCCGTGCTTGACGCCCAATTCGACGAAGGGCACGTTGCAGGACTTCTCGAAGGCCACCCGCAGCGTGGTGGTCTCCCCACCCGCGCAGCGCTGACCACCGTAGTTCTCCAGGGTCGTGACCGTGTCCGGCAGCGTGGTCTGGCTGGCAGCGCTGACCGGAGTATCCGCATTATCGCCGGCCTGCAGCGCGGCGGCCGTGGTGATCACCTTGAAGGTCGAACCCGGCGGCTGGGTCACCTGGGTAGAGCGGTTCAGCAGCGGGGAACCTGCGTCCTGGCTCAGAGCCTCGAAGTTCGCGGCCGCCGCCTCCGGGGACTGATCCGTGATCGCGCTCGGGTTATAGGACGGCGTGCTGGCCATTGCCAGCACTGCGCCCGTCGAGGGGCGCAGGGCCACGACGGAGCCGGAGTAGCCCTTGCTGGCCAGCTCGTCGTAGGCCACTTGCTGCACCTGCGGGCTCAGGGTGAGCTCCACATTCGCGCCACGGACCTCCTTGCCGGAGATCTGGTCCCACATGCGGCGGGCGAACAGGCTGTCGTCCTCGCCCGAAAGGATGGAATTCTGGCTGGCCTCGATACCGGCGGCGCCGAAGCGGTCGGAGAAGTAACCCTCCACCGAGCCGAAGGCCTCCGGGGCGTAGACGTAGCGGCGGTTGTAGTAGCCGTTATCGTCCCGCACGGACTCGGCCAGCACCTGGCCGCCGGCAGAGATCTGCCCGCGCTGGCGCTGCTTCATGTCATAGAACTGGCGAGCATTCAGCGGGTTCTCCGCCAGCTGTTTGGTCTGGAAGGCCTGAATATAGGTTAGGTTGATCAGCAGAATGACCGTCAAGATCATGCTGAAGATGGCTACGGCTTTAATCGGTCGATTCACGCGAGCTCACCTTCTCCGTTGTTCTGCGCAGCCCCCTGCTTCTCGTCGGACGTGGCATCTTTCCCTCCGGAGTTGCTGCCCTCGTCCTGCACCGCGCGCCGGGCGCGGGCAGAGTCGGAGATCCGCAGCAGGATCGCCAGCAAGATGTAGTTCGCCAATAGCGAGGAACCACCGTGGGCAAGGAATGGGGTCGTCAGGCCGGTCATCGGCATGAGCTTGGAAATACCCGCCACGACAACGAAGACCTGCACCGCGACCGTCAGGGACAGGCCAGCGGCGACGAGCTTGCCGAAGGAATCGCTGGCGTGCATGCTCACCGTGAAGCCGCGGAGCACGAAGATTGCGTACAGCAGCAGGATCGCGGATAGGCCGATCAGGCCGAGCTCTTCGCCGAAGGCGGAGAGGATGAAGTCCGACTGCACCACCGGGATCAGCTCCGGGTAGCCCTCGCCGAGCCCCTTGCCGGTGATCCCGCCGTAGGAGAGGCCAAACAGGGACTGCGCGAGCTGCAGACCCCGATTGTGGAAGTCCGCGAACGGGTCCACGAAGTTCGCCACACGGGTCTGGATTTTGTCGGACACCTGGTACACTGCGATCGCGCCGACCGAGGCCAGTCCCACGCCGAGCACCACCCAGGAGGCGCGCTCCGTCACGATGTACAGCATCCCCAACACGGTGGCGAAGAGAAGCAGTGCCGGGCCGAAGTCGTTCTGCGCGGCGGAAATGACCATCGCCAGGCCCCACACCAGGAACAGCGGTCCCATGTCACGCATGCGGGGGAACTGCAGTCCCAGCAGGCTCTTACCCGTCACGGAGAACAGTCGGCGCTTGCTGACCAGCAGGGCGGCGAAGAACAGCAGCAGCAGGATCTTCGCGAACTCGCCCGGCTGGATGGAGAAGGGCCCGATAGAGATCCATACGTTGGCGTCCGCATTGAGGCTGGTCGGCCACACGATTGGCAGCGCGAGCAGCACCAGCCCCACCAGGCCCATCAGGTAGGCGTAGTCCTGCAGCGAGCGGTGATCCTTCAGGAACACGAGCACCGCCACCAGCAGTCCCACACCGACAACCATCCACATGATCTGAGACTTTGCCAGGGACATGCCCGTGGCCAGGTCAATGCGGTAAATCATCACCAGACCCAACCCATTGAGTAGCGCGGCGACGGGGAGTATCACCTGATCCGCGTCGGGCGCCACCCAGTTCATCACCAGGTGCGCGACCAGGAAAATGAGGAAGAACCCACCGACCAGCAGGAAGATGCTGGAGCTGAGCTCATTGCCCTGCGCCAGCTCCAGCGATACGACCGCCGTCAGGGTGACCACTGCGGTGAGCAGCAGCAGCCAGGCTTCGGTCTTTCTCTTAAAAAAGCCCTTGGTCAATTCAATTCACCTCCCGGCAGGACACGCCGGGGGTCGTCAGGTCCTCAGCGCCCTTCCTGGCGGTGCTCGCGGCTCGGTCTGCGCTTGGGCGCTTCCCATCGTTCTTCTTCTCGCGGGTCACGCACACCGGCAGGGTTTCCTCCGCCAGTCGGTTCACCTGCTCGACGACGGCCTGGTAGCTGTCCTCCGGCATGCTCTCGACAGTGCTTCGCGCCGAGGGGGTCAGGTCGGAGGTCAGAAAGAGGTGGCAGTCCTCGGGGGCATCATTATCCGCGCCGATGAGCCGCACGGAGGCGGACTCGTCGAGGCAGATCCGCTGGTGTGTGGAGCTCAGGGAGAACCCCAGCGGGGAGCCGTGCACCCCGTTCTTCACGACGATCTGCTTGCCCTCCACGGCGACGAAGTAGGTATCGCCGATCTTCTGGTAACCGAAGAACCCAGCGATCCCGAGCCCGACGATGAGGACAAGTGCGACCACCAGGGCGATCCAGCCCCGTCCCCGCTTCTTTTTAGGGACGTCGGTTCCGCCGGACCCGGTGGCGTCTGACGCGCCGGATGCGGGCGCAGCGGCCTGTTCCGAACCGGACCCGGCATGCTGCTTGGCGGTGTCGGCGGGCTCGGGCATCTCCTCGGGGTTCTTGGGGGAGCGCGAGCTCGTCACGTTAGCACCGCTGGCCGCGGCGCGGGCCGCAGGCGTATCGAAGCTGCGGCTTTCCTGCCTGTTTGGAGAGGCCGCACCAGTTAGCACCGGGGTCTCCGGCAGCGGGCCACGACCAGCGGAACCTGCCGCGCCGTCCTCGCCTACGGCGTCGTCCTCGACAGACTCGAGGTCCACGACATCCGCGACGACGACGGTGACGTTATCCGGTCCACCGCCGCGCAACGCCATCTCGACGAGGCGATCGGCTGCGGTGGCAGGGTCGTAGGCGTTCAGGATGTCCCGCATTGTGTCGATGCTCACCGGATCGGAGAGACCATCGGAGCACAGCATGTAGCGGTCGCCCGGCAGCACCTCAAACTCCGTGAGGGTTGGCTCCACGGGCCGGCCGGTAAGAGCCTTGAGGATCAGGGATCGCTGCGGGTGGGAGCTGGCGTCCGCACCGTCGAGCTTGCCCTCGTCCACGAGGGTCTGGACGAAAGTATCGTCCTTCGTGATCTGCGTGAGCTCCCCGTCGCGCAGCCGGTAGGCGCGGGAGTCACCGACGTGGCACATCGCTGCCTTACCGTTGCTGAACAGGATCGCGGTGAGGGTGCAGCCCATGCCCTCCAGCTGTGGGTTCTCGTCCACGTGGGAGGCGATGCGCTCGTTGCCCTCATCCACCGCGCGCTCCAGCACGGAGATCAGACGGCGGCGCTCATCTGGCTCGTCCAGGAGCGGGGAGTCCAGTGCCCGCAAGGTGTCCACCAGGAAGCGGCTGGCCACCTCGCCGGCCGCGTGGCCACCCATGCCATCGGCGAGGGCCAGCAGGCGTGGGCCCGCGTAGGCGGAGTCCTCATTATTCGTGCGCACCAAACCGCGGTCGGAGGATGCGGCGAAATCTAAAGTCAAGCGCTGATCCGTCATTGCTCCATCCTCACCTGGGTCTGCCCGATCCGGACTTCCATGCCCTCGGCGAGCCGTTCTGGCTGGTCAATGCGCTGGCCGTTCAGCCACGTGCCGTTGCGGGAATCCTGATCCTCGATGAACCAGTCCCGACCCCGGCGGATGAGCCGGGCGTGGGTGCCCGAGGCGAAATCATCCTCCAGCTGCAGTGTGGAGACCGAGGAACGGCCGATCGTGATCTCGTCGTAGCCCTGGAAGTTCAGGGTGGTCCCGGTCAGCGGGCCACTGGTGATGATCAGGGACTTCGGCGGATTCGTGCGGTGGCGCGTGCCCCGGAAACCGCTGCTCGACGTGCCGCCAGCCAGGCCGGCGTGGGGTGCGGCGTAGCCCATCGGCGCGCCATCACGGGCGCCCGCTCCGGGGTGCGCCGCGTAGTTCAGATCCTTGCGCAGCGCGCGGAGCGTCATCCAGATGAAGAACCACAGCAGCACGAGCAGGCCGATCTTGACCACTAGTAACAGTGTGGTGTGCACGGTCATCACTCCTTATTTATCGGGCATACGCGAGCAGCCGAGCCGCAGGGAGCGACCGACCTGTCCGGGCTTCAACCCTAGTTTAGTGAGCAGACACGCGTATAGGGGGTGGAGTGAATAGCTGGCCCGCGGGAAA
>NZ_JASLIP010000085.1 GCF_030152825.1 Corynebacterium sp. | reverse complement strand
AGCCAGTCGACGATCGCCTGGTCCCAGTCGTCACCGCCGAGCTTGTTGTCACCGGAGGTTGCACGGACCTCGACGACACCGTCGCCGATCTCCAGGAGGGAGACGTCGAAGGTACCGCCACCGAGGTCGAAGACCAGGATGGTCTGCTCCTTGTCGCCCTTCTCCAGGCCGTATGCCAGTGCTGCGGCGGTCGGCTCGTTGACGATGCGCAGGACGTTCAGGCCTGCGATCTGGCCGGCATCCTTGGTTGCCTGGCGCTGGGAGTCGTTGAAGTAAGCCGGCACGGTGATGACCGCATCGGTGACATCCTCGCCCAGGTAGGACTCGGCGTCGCGCTTCAGCTTCATCAGCGTGCGTGCGGAGATCTCCTGTGCGGTGTACTTCTTGTCGTCGATCTCGACGTTCCAGCTGTCGTCGCCGATGTGGCGCTTGACGGAGCTGATGGTGCGGTCAACGTTGGTGACCGCCTGGTTCTTTGCGGACTGACCGACCAGAACCTCGCCGTTCTTAGCGAAGGCTACGACGGAAGGCGTGGTGCGTGCGCCCTCGGAGTTGGCGATAACGGTTGCCTCGCCACCCTCAAGCACCGACACCACAGAGTTCGTGGTCCCCAGGTCAATACCTACTGCGCGTCCCATTGTCTTTTCTCCTTTTTGTTGTGGGTATTATGTGCTGACCCTTGCGAGCCTCTCACTAAGCCTTAGCGCCCTAGACTCAAGCTTTATTCCCAGCATCCGGAAAATCTCTTAAATTTCTCCGAAAACCAGCGGTTTTCAGTTGTTTTGAGCCCTTCGGCAGCCTCGGAAGCTCTGCATGAGTGCCAGCGCCTCAACTTCTGTAACCAAGTATCCAAAGATTTCATTCCCGGTCAAGCCGACTTGAGCACATCGGACTCAGCTTCCACGATTTCCGCAGGGCAGACTAGGCTAAACAGCCATGAGCCTGTCGATGCACATCGCCGCACTCTTTCCGGACCCGCGCGTACAGCGCGCCAAGAAGCAAACCGGCATCGTCCGGAAGACCGCCATCCTGCCGGATCCACCCCACGAGGTGCGCCAGCACTATGCCGTTTTCGAGCGCTGGCACTCAGGCTTCCCCATTTACTCCATCACCCAGATGGTCTTCGGAGACTCCCAGTCCGCCGAGGCGCAGGAGTACGACCCGAACGCGCCAGCCCTCGACGAACTCACGCCCCGGCAAACCGCCAAACGCGCCGTCCTTTACATTCCGGGCGGCGACTTCTCCGATTACATGCCTACCGCCGCCTGGCGCTTCGTCACCGACCTGGTGGACGCAGGCCTGCGCGTCGACATCCCCCTCTCAGGTCGACTGCCGGATTACACCGCCCGGGAGGCCGTGCCGCTGGTGCGCCGGGCCTACCAGGATCTCCTGAAGGAACACGGGGCGGAGAACATCACGGTCATCGCCGATGGCTCCGGAGCAGCGCTCGCCCTCGGCAGCCTGCTGGCATTCCTGCCGGACGCCAGCCCCGCCAACGTCATCCTCGTCGACCCCTGGTACGACCTCGTCGCGAGCGGCTGGCAGCAGGAACACACGGGAAGGGTGGCGTCCTACTTAAAGGATGTCTCCCACCGCTGGGCCGGCGGCCAGCTGAATAACGCGAAGGTCAACCCCGGCGTCATGGAACGCCAGGAGTGGCGCCAGTGGGCAGGCTCCGCCTTCCACGTCTTCGTCGGTGGGCACAGCCAGCCGATGCGGGATGCGCGGCGACTCGAGAAGGACCTGAAGAACGCAGAGGTAGCGGTGGAGGTCACCCGCGTCGAAGGAACCGTCTACATGTATCACCTGCACCGGACCAGCGAGGGGCGCCGCGACCGCCGTCAAATGATCCGCATCGCAGAGGGGCAGGGGAACTAAAGAGCGACCCCAATGACGCTGTGTTCCGCATCACTAGTGGTAGAGCGCCGATTCGTGAGCCAGCACACAATTTAAGCAACATTTCTATTGCGTATTTCGCCCCCGGAGCGAGGCCGAAAAAGTGTATATACCTGCGGTTAAGCTGCTAACGTACCCATGAAGTAACGGAATTATAGGTATCCAGCTCATCCGAGACTGGCTTATAAAGGAGTACTCCATGTACCTGCTTGCAGCAGGGCAGGCGACAAGCACTGACATTCCGTGGAATGTCACGGTCCCCCTGGGGATCATTGGCGCGCTGCTCTCCATCCCAGCCTGGATTTTCTTCATCCGCGGTGCCCTGCAGATCTTCAGGACGATCCGCCTGGGCCAGCCGGCGCTGAAGCGCACGGATAACCCCGGCGCCCGCCTTGGCAACCTGATCAAGGAAATCCTGGGCCACACGAAGATGGCCAAGAAGCCTGGGGTCGCGATCGCCCACTGGTTCGTCATGGTGGGCTTCCTCCTTGGCGCACTGGTCTGGTTCGAGGCTTATATCCAGACCTTCAACCCGGAGGGCGGCTGGCCGATCATCGGCAACTGGGCCGTCTACCACTTCGTTGACGAGATCTTGGGGATCGGCACCACGCTTGGCATCATCGCCCTGATCATCATCCGCCAGAACATCGGCGATAAGGAGCGCAAGGCCCGCTTCTACGGCTCCAATGCCAAGGCCGCATACTTCGTCGAGATCGTGGTTCTGCTTGAGGGCCTGGGCATGATGTTCGTGAAGGCCGGCAAGATCGCCACGTTCGCCAGCTACGAGGGCGGCCACGCCTCCACCGACTTCCTGACGATGCAGATCGCGAAGATCCTGCCGGAGTCCCCGCTGATGGTCTCCATCTTCGCGCTGATCAAGCTGCTCTCCGGCATGGTCTGGCTGTTCATCGTGGGTCAGAACATCACCTGGGGTGTCGCATGGCACCGCTTCATGGCGTTCTTCAACATCTTCCTGAAGCGCAACTCCGACGGCCGTAACGCGCTCGGCGCGGCGAAGCCGATGACTTCCCAGGGTCGCATCCTGACCATGGAAAACGCCGATCCGGACACGGATAACATCGGCGCCGGCTCCATCGAGGACTTCACCTGGAAGGGCTGGATGGACTTCACCTCCTGTACCGAGTGTGGCCGCTGCCAGGAGCAGTGCCCGGCCTGGAACACGGAGAAGCCACTGAGCCCGAAGAAGCTCATCATGGACCTGCGCGACCACGCGGTCGCTTCCGCCCCGTATCTGCTGGAGAAGGCCTCCGCCCCTGCCGGTGGCGGACTGTTTACGGGCGACGCCACCGAGGTGGACCCGGCAGCCGAGGCGCACTCCGACATGCCACTGCTGCAGCTGGTCGCCGAGGGCGAGATGGGCGTTATCGACCCGGACGTCCTGTGGTCCTGCACCAACTGTGGTGCCTGTGTCGAGCAGTGCCCGGTGGACATCGAGCACATCGACCACATCGTCGACATGCGCCGCTACAAGGTGCTGGCCGAGTCCGAGTTCCCGACCGAGCTGGGTGGCCTGTTCAAGAACATGGAGACCAAGGGCAACCCTTGGGGCCAGAACAACAACCAGCGTTCCGACTGGATCCAGAAGGCGAAGGCCGACGGCATCGAGGTGCCGGTCTTCGGCGAGGACATCGAGAACTTCGATGACACCGAGTACCTGTTCTGGGTCGGTTGCGCCGGTGTCTACGACGACAACGCCACCAAGACGACCCGCGCGGTCGCGGAACTGCTGTACACCGCTGGTGTGAAGTTCGCCGTCCTGGGTGAGAACGAAGGCTGCACGGGTGACTCTGCCCGCCGCGCCGGTAACGAGTTCCTCTTCCAGATGCTGGCTGAGCAGAACATCGAGATCCTGGACAACGCCTTCGAGGGCGTGCCGCCGAAGCAGCGCAAGATCGTTGTTACCTGTGCTCACTGCTTCAACTCCCTGCGTAACGAGTACCCGGAGATGGGCGGTAACTACGAGGTCATCCACCACACCCAGCTGCTGAACAAGCTGGTCCAGAAGGGCTACCTGGAGCCGGTGAACACGCCGAACTCCAGCCGTACCGTGACCTACCACGACCCGTGCTTCCTGGGCCGTCACAACAAGGTCTTCGACGCCCCGCGTGAGCTGATCGGCGCCTCCGGTGCTGAGCTCACCGAGATGCCGCGCAACCGCAACACCGGCTTCTGCTGTGGTGCTGGTGGTGCCCGCATGTGGATGGAGGAGGACCTCGGTTCCCGCATCAACCTGAACCGCACGGACGAGGCGCTGGCCACCGGCGCGGACGCCATCGCGATTGGCTGCCCGTTCTGTAAGACGATGATCAACGACGGTGTGAACAACCGTCAGGCAGACATCGAGGACAAGAGCGAGCGCACCCAGGTTCTGGATATCGCCCAGATGTTCCGCGAGTCCATCCTGGTCGACGGCGAGCTGCCGGCACCGCGCTCCCCTGAGTTCCTGGCCGCCCCTGAGCGTGGCTGGGTCGATGAGGAGAAGCTGGCCCGCGAGGAGGCCGAGCGTAAGGCCGCTGAGGAAGAGAAGCGCCGCGCTGAAGAGGAGAAGAAGCGCAAGGCGGAGGCCAAGGCTGCTGAGGATAAGAAGAAGCAGGCTGCCGCTGCCGCCGGTGGCGCTCCGGCCGCTCCTTCTGCCCCAGGTGCTGCTGCTCCGGCCGCACCAGGTGCCCCAGCAGCTCCTGCTGCGGGTGCCCCGGCTGCCCCAGCGGCGCCAGGCGCTCCGGCCGCACCGTCGGCCCCGGGTGCCCCAGCTGCCCCGGGTGCTCCATCGGCGGGCGCTCCTGCTGCACCGAGTGCTCCAGGCGCCCCGGGTGCCCCTGCTGCTCCGGCAGCTCCAGGTGCCCCAGCAGCTCCAGGCGCTCCGTCGGCTCCGGGTGCTCCAGCCGCGCCAGGTGCTTCCGCCCCAGCCGCTCCGAAGGCTCCAGCGGCACCAGGTGCTCCAGGCGCCCCGGCTGCACCGGCCGCCCCGGGCGCATCCGCACCAGCGGCTCCTGCCACCGAGGGTGACGCTGCAGCTGAGAAGCCAGCAGCAGCACCGGCCGCGGAGAAGACCGAGTCCGGCGCCATCAAGCTGGGCAGCACCACTCCGGGCGCGCCAGGCGCTCCGGGTGCTCCAGGTGCACCGGCTGCACCGGCCGCGGCACCAGTGGCAGCAGCTCCAGCGGCTGAACCAGCAGAGGCTCCGGCCGCACCGGCAGCCGAGCAGAGCGAGCAGGCAGAGGCGCCAGCTGAGCCTGCCGCCCCGGCAGCTGAGGCACCCCAGGCCGCTGCACCGGCGTCGGGTGCAACCGAGGAGGGTGGCGTGATCAAGCTCGCCGCCTCCACCCCGGGCGCTCCGGGTGCACCGGGCGCGCCAGCGGCTCCTGCCGCACCGGCTGCAGCGCCAGCCGCTCCGGCCCAGCCAGCAGCGCCTCAGGCCCCTGCCGAAGAGCAGGCCGAGGAGGC
>NZ_JASLIP010000074.1 GCF_030152825.1 Corynebacterium sp. | reverse complement strand
AACAACATATGCACACAACACTCCACACCCACAACACTGTGGCGCTTCACGTTAAGGCGGATTCCGAGCTTATCACCCACATGAACCAGAAGCAAACCGGAGAAAAACTCTCGATCACTCACCGTTCACCAAAGACAGTGATAAGGAAACAAGACCGAAGGGGAACCCAACCACCCGGCATCAGCGCCGGCGGCCTTGCAGATCAATAATCTACACACACCCCACAACAAACACAAAACCCCAGGTCAGAGTTCATTCTGACCCAGGGTATCGGTGTTTATATCCCGTGTTAGGCGGTAACCGCCTTCGCTACTAGCGCTCCACGCGGCGAATGTCCGCGCCGAGGCTGCACAGCGTGCCGACGAAGTCCTCGTAGCCACGATCGATGTGATAGACGTCGTGGACCTCCGTCTCGCCATCGGCAATCAGCCCGGCGAGCACCAGCCCCACCCCGGCACGGATATCTGAGGACCACACCGGCGCAGAGGACAACTGACGTCCTCCCCTAATGACCACATGGTGACCGTCGACGCTGGCGTCCGCGCCAAGACGGACGAGCTCGTCGACGAAGCGGAAGCGGGATTCGAAGATGTTCTCCGTGATCACGCTCATCCCCTCCGAGGCCACGCACAGCGCAATCGCCATCGGCTGCAGATCAGTCGGGAAGCCGGGGAAAGGAAGGGTCTGATAATCCACCGCGGTGGGCTTGGATTCCTGCACGACGCGGAAGCCAGTCGGGTAGGTCTCCACGCGTGCGCCGGCGAGCTTGAGCTTCTCCAGCGGAAGGTGCAGGTGTTGCGGGTCGATGCCGCCGACGGTGACGTCCCCCTGGGTGATCGCTGCGGCATACGCCCACGTGCCGGCGACGATGCGGTCACCGACCACCTCGTGCTCAACCGGATGCAACTTCTCCACGCCGGTGACGGTGATGACGTTCGATCCCCCGCCCTCGACCTTCGCGCCCATTTCGTTGAGCATGTTGCACAGGTCGACGATCTCCGGCTCGCGGGCGGCGTTATCCAGGACGGTGACGCCATTAGCCAGAACTGCTGCGGTTAGGATGTTTTCCGTCGCTCCGACCGAGGGAAAGTCGAGCTTAATCTCCGCACCGTGCAGGCCGTCGGTCTCTGCAACCACGCAACCGTGCTCAATGCGGGTGGTGGCACCGAGCGTCTCCAGCCCGGTCTGGTGCATATCGAGGGGGCGGGAGCCGATGGCGTCGCCGCCGGGGAGAGCGACTCGCGCACGGTGGCAGCGCGCGGTCAGTGGGCCAAGAACGGCGACGGATGCGCGGAACTGGCGGACAGCGTCGAAGTCGGCGTCGTGATTGATCTCCGCCGGGACGTCGATGACGACGGTGCCACCGTCGAGCTCAACGTCGCAGCCAAGGCCCCGAAGGACGTCCGCCATGTAAGGGACGTCCGAGATCTGCGGGCAGTTCTTCAGGACTGTCCGGCCCTCGGCGAGCATGGCGGCACTCATGAGCTTAAGCACGCTGTTTTTCGCGCCACTGACTTTCACAGCGCCCTGCAGCCGGGCGCCTCCATTCACCACAAAACTGTCGTTCACAACAGCCAAGGATACGCGTTAAAACCTTCCACAGCTGCCGACCGACGCCCCGTGGGGTGTGGCCCGGACATCAAGCGAGACGGCGGAGGCCCCGCGTGACCACTGTGTTTTAAGGCAGAGCGATGCTTTAAGGCAGGGCGCCGATGCGGCGGGCAGCGTTGACGGCCTCGTAGCGGGTGTGGGCACCAAGCTTGCGCATGACGGAGCGCAGGTAGCTTTTCACGGTTTCCGCGCCGATGCCCATCTCCTCCGCCGCCTCGACGTTCGTGTGGCCGAGGGCGACGCAGGACAGCACGTCCAGCTCGCGGGCGGACAACTTGGTGGTCTGCTTGACGCGGACTGGGGAGACCATCTGGGCGCACAGTGCCTCCAGGTCGCGGCGGAGGGTCTCGTCCTCCACGCGGCTGGCGAGCATACGCAGCTTGGAGTGGGTCGCGCGGACCTGCTCCCATTCGGCGCTATTCAACGAGCCGGAGGGCTTCGGGGCGTCCTCGGCGGCCTTGCCTTCCGAGGCTGCCTGCGCGGGCGCACCGGAGGCACGCTCGCGCATCGCCGCGTTGATAGCGAGCTCCTGCTCGAGGCAGCGGGCGGTCATGGTGACTTCCTCCAGGACCTTATCCCCCAGGCGAGCTCGGGAGTGGATGCCGGCGTAGAGAACGCCCCGTAGCGAACGGCTCACGATTACCGGCACGGCAACGAGCGAGTGCAGGCCTTCATCGCAAATGAGGGAGTCGTACTCGTGGCTGATGGCCTTGGCTCGGGTGTAGTCGGAGACACCGACCGGACGCCGGGTGGCCATGACGCGTCCGCCGACACCTGCTGCGCTGACCACCTCGAGGTTTTCCAACGCGGGGGTACGAAGCCCGATCCAGTTGACGATCTGGAGCTTCTTCGGGCTTTTGACTTCCCCGTACATGGTGACGGGGATTGCCGTTTGCGCCTTGAGGTAGTCCAGAGCCTTCTGGACTGCCTGATCGTCATCGCTAAGACGCCGCTTTTCCACGGATCACTCCCTTGTGTGTGGGAAGTCCACCGCGCAGGGCGCGGCGCTTCCCCAGCGACCAACCACGAGCACCGGTTTAGCGCGGCCGATGCTCCTGGCACTGTTACTCAGCGGCCCGGCCGGCGCGGGGCGCCAAAACGGGCCGAAGTTTTTCCACCAAACACTCCCCCTTTTAGGGGTTAGCAGGTAGCCAAGCAAAGTATAGATCACCCGCTAACTACCCCCAAAATCCCCCCACTAAAGCGAAAACCGCCCGTACGCCAAGCCCTTCATCAGGGAACGCACAGGCGGTTAGCAGAATCCATACGCTGGACCCCGCTCACCTGATTCTTCACGCTAGCGGCGGGATAGCCCCTCCGCTTCGATGCGCGCCAGCCCCTTGTCGATGGTGTTATCTGCATCGCCCAGGATCTTGCGCGCGATCATGCCGCCGACCATCGGAACTGGAACGCTCACGTCCACCGATACTTCGATGACAACGTCGCTGGACTGCGGGTCCTTGCGCTGCGGCGTGTAGGTGAAGTGCAGGCGCATCTCCCCCAGCCCCTGCGGGAGGGGCATGGCGGTTTCGACCACGCAGGTCTCCCCCGTCAGCGGTTCCACTGTAGTGGTCTGCTGGAGGCGCATCGGCTGTTTCGGCTGCCCCTCGCCTGACTCACCCGCAGCCCCGTCGGCCGCCCCGGCACCTTCGGCTGCAGGTCCGGCAGGCGTGATCTCGACCTGAACTTGGGCAGTGATCTGCCCCTCCGGGGTGCGGGCGATGTCCGAGTCGACGATCTCGACCGTGGAGCCATCCGTGGGCTGGTCCACGCTCAGCAGATATTCCTCGCTGCTCAATACGCCGTACGCCTCTGCTGGCGACAGCGCAATCGTCCTCTTGAAGGTCTTCTTCTTAGCCATGTTTCCTAGTGTGCCCCGTCGTTTTCTCAAAGGCTAAGCCCGCTCATCCCGCAACCGCCGGACGAGCAGCGATCCTTAGCGGTGCTGCCACTCCGGCTTGCGCTTCTCCACGAAGGCGGCCATACCTTCCTTCTGATCCTCCGTGGCAAACAGGGACCAGAAGGCATCGCGCTCGCTGAGCAGCCCTTGGCGCAGGGTGGTCTCGTAGGCGGCGTCCACCATGTCGGTCGCGGCGGTGGTAGCAACCTTGGACATGCCAGCAACCTTGGCGGCGACTTCCTGGACCGCCTCGTCGAAGCCTTCGACGGGCAGCACACGGGACACAAGGCCGGAGCTCTCCGCTTCCTGTGCGTCCATCATGCGGCCTGTGAGGATCAAATCCATCGCCTTAGCCTTGCCCACCGCGCGGGTCAGGCGCTGGGTGCCGCCCATGCCCGGGATGATGCCCAGGGTGATTTCCGGCTGGCCAAACTTGGCCTTCTCACTAGCCAGCAGGATGTCGCCGATCATCGCGACCTCGCAGCCACCGCCGAGCGCGAAGCCGTTGACAGCCGTGATGATTGGGGTGGAGACCTGCGCGACGCGCTCCCACTCCAGGAACATCTTCTTCTGACGGATCTCGGGGTAGGTCTCGGACTGCATCTGCTTGATGTCAGCGCCCGCGGCGAAGGCTTTATCGCTGCCAGTGATGACAATCGCGCCGATATTCGGGTCCTGGTCGAAGCCCTCAACAGCGTCCACGACGGCGTGCATGAGTTCGCTGTTGAGCGCGTTGAGCGCCTCCGGGCGATTGAGTCGGATCGTGGCGACGCGGTTATCGGTGCTGGTGAGGATGACGTTCTCGCTCATCGTAACCTCTCTTCTTCTGGGGTATGCGCGTGAAACTGTTTCGCTGTTTTCTTCCGCTGTCCATTGTGCCCATTTTTGTTAAGGACGTCACCAGCTTGGCCAATTCCCGTCTTCACCATTGCCTTACAACCCCAAGGGCGGGTATCATTACGGGTAGACAGATCAGTCTATTTTACTTCAGGCTGATTCGCAACCAGGAAAGGTAAACCAGAAAAATGGCAACGATTTACGAGAACATCACCGAGCTCATCGGCAATACCCCGCTGGTCAAGCTCAACAAGCTCACCGAGGGTTACAAGGCTGATGTGCTGCTGAAGATCGAGGCCGCCAACCCAGGCAACTCCGTGAAGGACCGTATTGGTCTGGCTATCGTTCAGGCTGCCGAGGACGCTGGCGAGCTGAAGCCGGGCGGCACCATTATCGAGGCAACCTCCGGTAACACCGGTATCGCACTGGCCATGGTCGGCGCGGCTCGCGGTTACAAGGTGGTGCTCACGATGCCAGAGACGATGTCTAACGAGCGCCGCATCATGCTGCGCGCTCTTGGCGCCGAGCTGGTACTGACCCCGGGTTCCGCCGGCATGCAGGGTGCGGTCGACAAGGCTAACGAGCTGGTCGAGTCCACCGAGAACTCCATCTTGGCTAGCCAGTTCAAGAACCCGGCCAACCCGAAGAAGCACTACGAGACCACGGGCCCGGAGGTCTTCGAGGACACCGACGGCAAGGTGGATATCTTCGTCGCCGGCATCGGCACCGGTGGCACCATCTCCGGCGCCGCGAAGTACCTGAAGGAAAAGAAGGAGAGCATCGAGATCGTCGGCGTCGAGCCGGCAGATTCCCCGCTGCTGACCGAGGGCCGCTTCGGCCCGCACAAGATCCAGGGCCTGGGCACCAACTTCTTCCCGGAAACCCTCGATAAGGACGTCCTCGATCGCGTGATCGACGCCCCACTCGAGGAGTCGGTGGAGACCGCACGCGAGCTCGCGGTCTCCGAGGGCATTCTGGGCGGCATCTCCGGCGGCGCAGCCGTCTGGGGCGCACTGCAGGAGGCTCAGAAGCCGGAGAACGAGGGTAAGACCATCGTCGCGATCCTGCCGGACTTCGGTGAGCGCTACGTCTCCACCCTGCTCTTCGAGGACCTGCGCGACTAGAAGAGGCGAAGCTCCGGGCTCACCCGAGCCCGGATACAGCCCGCTCAATCTCTGCACGCCACCGCCGTTGGCCACCCGGAATAAAACTTTCGGGAATACGCCACGGCGGTGGCGTGCTGCATATGATGAGTATGCTTCCCTCCAGCTAATGAATAGGCCCGCTGGGATGCCCAACCCGGCAGCACAGGGAGCAAAAAATTCGATGTGAAGAAAGAGGATCGCACGTGAGCATTTTTGCCACGATCCGGGAGGATCTGAAGAACGCCCGCCTGCACGACCCCGCCGCACGAGGCGATCTTGAAAATGCCATCGTGTACTCCGGGCTCCACGCCATCTGGGCGCACCGGGTGGCCCATGCCATGTGGCAACGCGGGCTGAAGGGCCCGGCCCGGATCCTCGCCCAGGCCTCGCGCTTTTTCACCGGCATCGAGATTCACCCAGGCGCGACCATCGGTCGCCGGTTCTTCATTGACCACGGCATGGGGGTCGTCATCGGCGAGACCACGGAGATCGGCGACGACGTCATGCTCTACCACGGGGTGACCCTGGGCGGGCAGGTGTTGACCCAGACCAAGCGCCACCCCACCATCGGCAACGGGGTGACCGTGGGCGCTGGCGCGAAGGTGCTGGGGCCCATCACCATCGGCGACAACTCCGTGATCGGCGCGAACGCCGTGGTGACAAAGGACGCGCCGGCGGATTCGATCCTCACCGGCATCCCGGCCAAGGTGCGTCCCCGCCGGAAGGATCAGCGCACCCCGCTGGTCGACGCGGTGCGGTGGGTCGCCGAAATGCAGAAGAAGGGCACTGCCTCTTCCGATGGCAGTGCCCCTAAGAACGATCCCGATAGCACGGATAACGACGTCGACGGCGCCGTCTAGGACCGTCTAGATCTACTCGGCGACGAGATCGCCGTAGTCTTCCTTATTCTTATCGATGAATCCCGCCACGGCCGTGCAGGTCGGGCGGACCTTCAGCCCCTCCTCGCGGGTGGCATCCAGAGCCTGCGAGATGAGAGGCTTTGACAATCCCTGGCCGCGGAACGCGGAATCGACGACGGTGTGGTTGAAATCGCGGACGCCGGCGGCGTCCTGAAATTCGGCGAAGCCGGCCTCCTGGCCGTCGACCTCGATGACGAAGCGGCCGGACTCCTTGCGGACTTGGCGCTGGGAATCGGATGCAGTCATTGCACTCCCCTTTCGGCTGGGTTGGGTTGGCCCGCCGCGGGTGGCGAGCCCGAATACCCGCAATTTTACGCGCGTGCGGGATGATTCTCAGGGTTCTAGAGGATCAGCTGGTTGGCGATCGTGAAGTAGATGATCACGCCAAGTCCGTCGCAGATTGAGGTAATCAGAGGCGCAGAAGCGGAGGCCGGATCCATGTTCAGCTTCGCCAGGATGAACGGCAGGGACATACCGATCAGGCACCCAACGATGACGATCAAGAACATGGACAGGGCCACGACGAGAGCCACCTGCGGGCCACCCCGGTAGATCCCCAGCACGGACACTGCGGCTGCCATCGTGACGCCGAGCATCAGAGCCACGCCGAGTTCCTTGCCGAGGCAGCGGCCCCAGTCGGCGAGCTTGACGTCCCCGACTGCCAGGGCGCGAACCATGAGCGTCGCGGACTGCGAGCCCGCGTTGCCGCCGGAATCGATGAGCAGCGGAAGGAAGAACACTAGAGTCACGGCGCTGGCGATCAGGTCCTCGAAGTGGGCGATCCCGGCACCAGAAAACAGGTTGCCGAACACCAGGATGACCAGCCAGGTCACTCGGCTGCGGAACAGCGTGCCGATAGAAGAGTTCGTGATGGAACGGGCGCTGCTCAAGGAGCTCATGCGCGCAAAGTCTTCGGTAGTTTCTTCCTCCATGATGTCGTGAGCCCGGTCAGCGGTGACAGCTCCGATGAGCTTGCCGTCCGCCAGCACTGGGATGGCGTGGAGGTCGTAATCCGCGATCAGTTGGGCGACCTGCTCCTGGTCGGTATCCGCATCGACGCTGCGGACGCTTAGTTGTGCGACCTCGGTCAGCGGGGCCTGTGGATCGGCGAAGACCAGCTCGCGCAGGGATACGACGCCCGCCAGTGTGCCCGCAGCGTCCTCGAGGTAGACATAGGACGGGACGTCCGCGGTGCGCGCTGCCTTCCGAATGGCTTCCATCGCCTCTCCTGCGGTGGCGTTGATGGGTGCGCGAAGCACGCTGGGGGTCATGTTGCCGCCCGCGGACTCGGCATCGTACTTGAGCAGCTCACGGACCTGATCCGCTCGCTCGGTGGGGAGCTCGGCGAGGATCGTGTGGGCATTTTTGCCGGGCAGATCACGCATCACATTCGCCGCATCGAATACGCCCAGCTGGGCAAACACCTCGAGGGCGCGGTGAAAACCGATCGAGTTGATAATCCGCACGCCGGCCGTCACACCAACGGACTCGACCATGCGGGTGAGCTCACTGATGTCGAGCTCAACGGTGAGCCCAGCAAGGTCCGGCAGCCACAGCTGGCTGACCTGGCGGGTGCGCTCGGTGGGGTTGGGGAAAGTTGCCAGCCAGCGGTCCAGGTCCAGCGTCATGTTGCGGTCTACCTGGGTGCGCAGGGTCTTAGCTGCCGCTTGGCGGGTGTTGGTTGCGTTCTTGATAGCCATCATTGGGAGGCCTCCTCAGCAGTAGTTTTGTGATGAATTTCTGAGAACAACTGGGAACAGGTTCGTCGCTGGGCATGGGTAATCGGCCTCCTTCCTGGGGCTTGGGCGCGGTTAAGCATCGCTGGCTTTGGGGCGCACGTCTTGGGCTCGTGGCAGCGGGCAATGATGCTGGCTGAACGCCGCACGTTGAGATTTCGGTGCCGATGGAGAAAATTTTTGGGCACGCGAAGATTGCGACTTTTCTTGGATTGCTGCGGCTTCGCAGCGAAGGGTTAGCGCTTAGGGAACCCGGGGTTTGCGATGCCCGGAAGAAATAAGAAAGTCACGCATGGTAATCCTCCACATCAGAGCTTTGACACTGCGTGACGTGAGTTGCGGTTGCGATGCAGTTGTTGTTCTGCTGCTTCGCCTTCTGCAACAGCCACTTAGGGTTAACCCTTAAGCCGGGAGAACCTGTCCTACCCTTGGGAGATCTCTCGATCAGCCAAGAACAGTAGCCTGTGTTCACGCAGGAGCCTCACCGAATGAGGTCGCAACGCATTCGTGCGTTGCATCTAAGGATATTTCCCCGAGTTCACAGAATTGTCAACCTACTTGGGAAATGCCCGATTTCGGGCCCAGAATTGAGCGTTTCCCGAGTGTTTGGCAGACCCCAGGGACGCAAAAAGCCCCATCCGTAGGGATGGGGCTTGGAGTGTGGCCAGACCCGGGATCGAACCGGGGACCTTTCACTTTTCAGGCGAACGCTCTACCGACTGAGCTATCTGGCCGAGAAGCGCTAGGCTTCACAGCGACCCTGACGAGACTTGAACTCGCGACCTCCGCCGTGACAGGGCGGCGCGCTAACCAACTGCGCCACAGGGCCGTGCGCTATTGCACGAGTGGTAACTATACCCAGGGGTTAACGTAGGCACAAATCACGGCGAAGATTCGCGGGTTTTCGCAGGTGGGCCAGCGATTCCGCAGAGAGCACACGAAGGCCCTTCGAGGTCTACTGACAGAGAATGATCTCGTCGATCAGTTCTTGCGGCGCACCCTTCTTCCGCAGCTTGGCTTCCGAGTAGCACGGCGATTGGAGGCCGCCAGGGTTTCGCCCGTCGTAGTCCACCTTCTGCCACCGGGAACCGTCGTAGTGTTCAATCCACAAAAAATCGGTTTGATACTTGGCAGCATGAAGCCATTCACCGTCACAGAACAGGGCAATTTCTTCCCCTGGCTTTGCGCTGCCGGACCCCTTCGGGTTTTCAATCACCGGGTAAGGGCACTCCCCAGCGGTCGCCTGACGCTTTGGATCCTTGGAAGGCTCAGAGCCCTCTCGCCGCTCGTCGCCCTTCTTAGCCTTTGCGGGCTTGGTCGTCGTCAGGGTGACGGTGGGTCGAGAGTCCTCGCCCTCAGACCCGCTATCAGAGCACGCGGACAGCGCTAGCGGCAAGATAGCGACAGCTAGCGTTTTCGAGGCCAGCCCCTTAGCGTGGGTGCGCTGAATGGTAGGTCGTAAGTTGCGCAAGAATCTCAGTGTGGCACATTCTCATGAATTTTTAAGGCTTATCGGACGCCCCGCCCACCGATGCCCGCACAACTAGGCCCGCTCGAAAACTCCAAGCAGTGTGCTGACCTCCCCGGACACGATCGCGTTGTGCCACACCTGCACGCCCATCAGCTCCGAAATCTGCTGATAAAGCGTCAGACACGCCAACGCCTGCTCCGGGGTAATATCTTCCGCCTCGGTTTGATCCAGGAATTGCTGCACCGTGCGGCCCCCGATCAGTTCCTGGGGGTTGTCGACGGTGTGCTGAGACACAGCTTGGACCAAGTTCGCGCGCTCATCCGCGGTGTCAGCCTCGGTCAGGGATGCTCCGACGAGTTCGTCGATCAGAGCCTTCGACGCGACGAGGTCGTCATTGGGCGACTCCTCGACTTCACCATCGTCCGAGCCCACGGCATCCTGATCAGAAGCTTCTGGCCGCATGTAGATCACGATCTCGTCCGGGTCGTAACCGATGGCGTCACAGACCCTACGCAGCATACTTATCTTGTACTCTGTCGGCGTTGCGACGTAGACAGCTAGCGCCGGGTCGATGAGTCGCCAGTTCGGATCGCTTTCCGAAAGTTCGCGACCGTTTTCGGTTTCCAAGTGGGCGATGCGTTCCGCCACGCCAAGCACCCCCTCGCGATCCTGATCCAGCAGCATGCGCATAGTTTTCACCAACATGTCGCGCCAGTTATTGACGGCGCTCTTGGTCCCCTCCAGCTCAATCGCGACGATCTTCCTTCCGGTGAAGCTGCGGTCAGTTCCCATCGGCTCGAAGGGAATGACCTCCTTCTCTGGCTCAAACGTCGTTTCTGGGTAGGGCCAGAGATCGAGTGCGCGGTCTGCGAGTAGTCTGCTTCGGGTCTCCAGCTGCTCGAGGCCCCAGCTCTCCTGGCTCTTCACGTAGTTATTGATCTCGAATGGGGAATTCCTGAAACCGCCCTCCATGTTCATCTTTTCCCCGAACGGCCGGTTGGAGTATTCGGAGTTGTAGCCCGTGATGGTGAGGTTGGCGACGCGGTTCACCCAGACGGAGTGGATCTCCTCGCTATCGGGCCCCAGCTCCTCACGCCACTGCCTGCTCAGCATCTGGGGCATGATGTGCTCGATGGTCAGGTCGTTTGACGTGATAGCACCGGCGATATCCCGCACATCCTTGGAGGACCCCTGCTCCAGGACGTCGAAGACGTAGCCACGGTACGTCTTCATTGCGTAGAAGTCCCTGGTCTGGAAGGCTTCCCGGAATTCGCTGTCGTCGGGGAATCGGCCGCTGCCCCGACGGTTGAGGAGGAGGTACACAAGAATCTCGCTGTACGGCTCATCATGCTTGCGCAGCTTCTTGATGTCGTTGTAGAGGCCGGCGTAAATCCTGTTCAGCGCACTGGTGGGGATACCAGAGGCGAGACGGCGAAAGTTGTAGCTCTCCGTGATCTCGAGGATCTTCTCGAAGTCTTCGCGACCGATAGCCCCGGTCTTAAAGTCCCGATAGATCTGCCACAAGAATGGCTTCACCACACCACCGAAGACCAGATTGGCTCTCCGCAGCCGTCGATCGATCTTTCTGTCACCGGTTTCAGCCCGTTCCAGCTCGCGCGCATAGAGGGAGAACTGGTGCAGATCTTCCGCGATCGACCGAGCACTCTTACCGCTGTTCTTGGTGAACACCTTGAAGGCCTCATATACGTCGGCCTTGTTCGGCGTCTTGGCAGTCTGGGCGACCAGGAACCAGCGGATGAACTCGTCGGTGGCGTAGTCGACGTTCTTTTCCATCTCGTTCCAGTACTTCTCGTACACCTCGTTCTGTTCCCGCTGGGTCAGGTCCATGAGGATGAAGTTGCGGATCTTGTCCGATTCCTTCAAGGCCAAGCCCGTAGAGTTGAGGGACTCGAAGATGCGCTGCGGGTTGTCCTGCTTCTCTAGGTCGAGCAGCATGACCTCGAGGTTCGCGATGCCGTCGTCCCAGAGTGTCTTAGCGTCGAACTTGGTCTTCCGCAGCCGGTCGCGGAAGTAGCGGTAGTTCGCGGTAATCTTCGACTTTTCGTTGAAATGCTCCTCTGGGCCGAAGAGACGGGCGTAGGAGTCCCGGTCGTCTTTGACCGGCTTGAGCTTAAATTTCTGCCCACCTCCCTCATTGGACTCGAGGTAGTTGCGCATGAGTCGGCCCGCTAGATCCTCGTCACCTGCCTCAATATCGCCTGCCTCGATCGCGTGGACGAGAGCCAGCATCAGGAGGCTGACGGTGGTCATACGCTGCTGACCGTCAATGACCACCCACGTGAACGAGTCCTCCGGGTTTCCGACCACTGCCCCGAAGAAGTGCTTGGGGCGCTGGGACTCGATCATGTCCTCAATGTCGTCGAAGAGCTTCTCACACTACTTCGTAGTCCAGTCGTAGTTTCGCTGGTAGACGGGGATCACCAGCTTCTTATCCGACCCATCGAAGGCTTTATAGATGTCGACGACGTTGCCCTTCATCCGCTGACTGCCACTCCTCAAAATGGTGTTCGATCGGGGTAATTTCCCCCAATTTTAGCAGTTCGGATGCAACATTCCCGCCAAAATGAGAGCGCCTCAAACGGACCACAGAGGACAACCCTTGGCAGGCAATGGCGGATTGCTTCGAAGCCCTACACAGCGCGATCCGATATGAAATCATCTATTTAGCCATCGTTCCAGCACTCAATGCAGAACAGGGAGGTCAACGGTGCAATTGGGAACAGTGGGCGAATGGCTAGGGGCTATCGCATCTATCGTGGCCACCATCATCAGTGTGTGGGCACTCCGGGAGTCCAGCAGAGCCAGTCGCGAAGTACAGCAGTTGGAGCTGCGAAGGCAGGAGCTGGATGAAAAGCTCCACGTACAACGCTTCAACTTCGATCAACAGAGGACTGAGTGGGAAAGGAAGGCATCCGAAGCAGCGCGGCAGCAACAGGCCCACTTCCAGACCATGCAAAGCCAATGGCAGGAGGAAGCCGCTGAACGCGATGAGGAACGCCGGAAGCGACAGGCAGTGGCGGGGGTTTCCTCCTGGTGGGCGTGCAAGTCAGAAAACGGCAGCAACAAGTGGGGGCTGGTCATCGTTAATGAGGGCCCCTATGCCGGCCCTGTCACTGAGCTCAACATCGATGCAAGGTCCCAATTCGGTATGGAAAATTTCACGCTGAATTTTCTGCCACCGGGCCAGTACTTCGTTGAAAACAAGAAAAATGACCGTTACACGTGGGGATTCCCCGAGATCATCACGCCAAGCGCCAGTATCAGCCCGGTCACCAAGTCCAAGAAGTATGCAGTAGAGTCCCTGCGCTGCCGGGACCCCTTGAATAACTCGTGGTGCTGGACTCCCACGTCCGGCTGGCAGAACGCCAAAGACTAGGGCAGAAAGAGTCTGTCCCATCTTCGAGCGCAGTGCCCGCTCGCTAAAGTCAGCCACCGCTCCCAGGAGGGGCCGCCCAGGAGGGGCCGCCCAGGAGGACTCAACAGAATTACGGCGAACAAAAAGCCCCAAGCTGGTGACCAGCTTGGGGATTTAAGTACTTGCGACCCTGACGAGACTTGAACTCGCGACCTCCGCCGTGACAGGGCGGCGCGCTAACCAACTGCGCCACAGGGCCGTACTCCCAACGGGATTCGAACCCGTGTTGCCGCCGTGAAAGGGCGGAGTCCTAGGCCACTAGACGATGGGAGCACGTTCAAGACGCTTTTATGCGTCTCAAACAGCTCGCTCAGTCTAACCCGCTCCCTACACAACAACCAAATTGCCGTGTGACGAGGGCTTTATGACCACCGGGTTCGTCTCAACAAGATACTGTGCCGTGCGCTGCGACGCAATTCCTAGATCTGCGCCTCCAACCACTCAGCCACACCCGGCCACAGATGCCGGTTCTTCGAGCGATAAAAACCCATGTGCCCGACAGGTCCGTTCGCGGTCCCCTCCCCCGCTTCAATGTCCTGTTTCAGGACGTCCGCGCGGACCAGCTTGTCGGTCAGGATATTCACCGCGCCCCGGTGCGCCCAGAGGTCATCCCCCATGACCACCGATAACACCGGCCCCTCGGCTTTGGCGAAGCGCTCCGCGAAGTCGAACTCTGGATCGTCGAAGAAGTACTGCTTCTGGGCTGCCCAGCTTCGCCATTGCAGCATCACGCCCAGCGGAATGGACTTGCCTACCCCGAGGGCCTCGACGGGCACGTACCCCATGAGTTTTTCGCACACTGGGGTGACCACATTGAAAATGGTCCAGACTTTCGCCTTCTCCGCAGCGGTGCGAATCGTCCTGGTGATGCCTGCGTGGCTAGCGATCATCACCATGGCCTCCACGGGCTCCTCGTGCTGTGTCGCGAGCATGCCTTGAGCACCGACCGAGTGGCCCACGGCAGCGCGTGAAGCATCCGGGAAGCGCTCCTTGAGGGCGCGGGTGGCGGCGGGAACGTCCTTGACGATCCAGTCACTCATACGGATCGCGCGGTTGGACTTATCACCCGGCGTCGCGGATTCCCCTGTGCCACGGAGGTCATAGATCAGCCCGGCCCAGCCCCGCTCCGCGAGGAATACCGCGAACTTGCGATAGAGGTGCATGTCCACGCCCGTCGCCGGGTGCAATGCCACCGCTTTCCGCACTGGCCCGTCACCGGCGGGCAGCACCCACTGCCCGGCCAACACGGTCCCGTCTGCGCATTCGATGCGGGCGGGTACAAATGTGGTCTCCCCGTTCTCCTCAGCGTGGGGCTGAGAGGCATGGTTCTTGGATTCCGTCATGCTTTCCAACCTATGGCACAACAGGCCCGCTGGTTCGGGAATAGCAAAACCCCGGTTGCACTGGTCAGTGCGTTCGAAAAGAGCTTTCACTGTCTGACCCTCACGCTATGCTCTCGACATCGACCGGACCCGACATCGCGGATTGAACGCCCAAAGAAAGAAACAACATGAGAAAGCTCGCGGCAATCGCAGCCTTAACTACCCTCGCCTTCGCGGGATGCGCCACCGCTGAAGAGACCCCGACGCCCAGCAGCACCCCGTCGACAAGCAAGACCACCAGCACTAAGGTCACCAGCAGCTCTCCCACAACGCCCAGCCCCAGCATCGAGCCCGCAGCCGCACCAAATCCGATTCAAGCACCAGCAGCCGAGGTCTACGTCGTCGAGTGCTTATTCGGGACCCCTGGCCCTTCACTTATGTCCGACGGAAGCGTTCAAAGCACCGATTACTGCGCTAATCAACCGGGCGCCCAAGAATACCGCGATGCGGAAGCAGCAGCGGGCTGGGATCCATCGAAAGTTCCTTACGCCGACGGCGGCACCTGCCCGGCCTACAAGTGCGGATATGGCCATGATGAAAACGGCAACCCCAACCCGAGCAGTGGTGAGCTTCAGTTTCAGTACGGCTGCGAACAGGGCTACATCGACCCGGCAGAATGTGCCGCAGCGGGCTATTAGGACTCCCCAAGCCATTGGACGCTAGTTAGCCATTCGCCCTGCAAAGATGTCGCGTATCGGGAGCGCAAATAAGAATTCCCCGGCCTTATGAAGACCGGGGAACTTCAGATTGTGGGCCCTGTGGGGCTCGAACCCACGACCTACGGATTAAAAGTCCGGAGCTCTACCAACTGAGCTAAAGGCCCACGCGCACAATCGCACGCACACAAGCCACGCTTGCGGAACACAGCTTACCCCATGGCGAGGTACCAAAAACAAATAACCCGCCCCGGCGGAAACCGGGGCGGGTGAGGTGCGTGAGAAGGCTAAAGACTAGCCCTTCATGCTGCCCTTCTCCGCCAGGTTGATGTGGAAATCAAAGGCGGTAGCCAGGTCGTGCGGGGTCTGCAGGCCAGTGCCCTTGGACTTCGCGCGCTCGTAGTACTCCTCCAGCAGCGGCTGGTAATCCGGGTGAGCGATCTCGATCATCTTCTTCACACGGTCACGCGGCGCCAGACCACGCAGGTCGGCGTAGCCACGCTCGGTGATGATGACCATGGCGTCGTGCTCGGTGTGGTCGATGTGGGACGCGAAAGGAACGATCGTG
>NZ_JASLIP010000063.1 GCF_030152825.1 Corynebacterium sp. | reverse complement strand
TTGTTCTGTTGTGTTTGTCGGTGGTTTTTGCGGTGGGGTCACGCCCGGTCCCTTTCCGAACCCGGAAGCTAAGCCTACCTGCGCTGATGGTACTGCACCTGGGAGGGTGTGGGAGAGTAAGACGCCGCCGGCATTAAACTTGATATTAAGAAGCAGCGAGTTGGATCTGGTCCTTATGGACTGATCCGACTTGCTGCTTCTTTTTTGTGTTCTTAAAGGAGCTCGATATTGCTCCGGACCCGGTTGAGCCCTCCGTGCGAAGAGACTGGTGCGGCCACATGATCTTTCAGTTTTGCTGCTTCCGAGCTCGGTCAACCATACTGGGCACTACCAACTTGAGCTGGCTAACCGGGCTACGGAGGCAAAATCATGAATACGCAGGGTCAAGAGCACTCTCTTCCCGAGGTAGCGAGCGGCTACGCCGCCCGCGCCATCGACCTGGTCAAAACATATGGGCACGGCGAGGCCAAAGTAATCGCCTTGGACCATGTAGACATCGGATTCGAGAGGAACCGCTTCACCGCGATCATGGGGCCTTCGGGATCCGGCAAATCAACGCTCATGCACTGCATGGCGGCCCTCGACAGCCCGACCAGCGGCCAGACCTATATCGGCGATACCGAGCTGTCTGAACTGAACGAGAAACAGATTACAACCTTGCGCCGCGACCGCCTCGGGTTTATCTTCCAAGCTTTCAACCTCGTTCCGACCCTCACGGCCGCGGAGAACATCACCCTGCCCCTAGATGTTGCCGGCAGGAAGGTTGACTCATCCTGGTTCCAGGAAGTCACGGCCCGGCTCGGCTTGGCTGAACGACTTAGCCACCGCCCCAGCGAGCTTTCCGGCGGACAGCAGCAACGCGTCGCCTGCGCCCGCGCACTCGTTGCCCGCCCTGAGATCATCTTCGGCGACGAACCAACCGGCAACCTAGACTCCAACAGCTCCCAAGAGGTCCTCGACATCCTCCGCACGGCGGTGGACCAAGACGACCAGACCGTCGTCATTGTGACTCACGACCCCAAGGCAGCCAGCTACGCCGACCGGGTGCTTTTCCTTGCGGACGGCAAGGTCGTCCATGCACTGGAAAGCCCCAGCGCAGATGACATCCTCTCCACTATGAGCCGAATCGAGGACTACTGATGCCCCAGAGCACCACAGGTTCTCGCTTCAGCGGGGCAGCAGCGGTTGGGCGCCTGAGCTTTCGCACCATCGCAGCACATAAGGTCCGGCTGCTGCTGACAGTCCTCGCCGTGGTTCTGGGTACCGCGTTTATCGCAGGCTCCCTCATGTTCACAGCGGGGCTCTCCCGAACCTTCGACTCGCTCGTCGACGGGGAGATGAAGAACGTCGACGCCGTGGTGAGTGCATCCCCCTCCGCGCACGGTGGCGTTAGCGAGGGTGGGGGCTCGCAGTCCGCAGGCGGGCAATCACCCAACTTCGGCGATATGCCGGAAACCGTTGGTGGCGGCCAGACTTCAAGTCAGGGTGCGGAGGCCACGGGGGCAGCTCCTGAGCCACCGCAACAATCTCAAGCACCCTCCAGCCGCAGGATCACCGATGACGATATCCGTCGTATCCAAGAGATGCCCGGTGTCAGCCAGGTGAACATCGCTGACCAGGTGCAAGCCGTGGCCGCCAGGGCAACCGGCGAGACCCTGGAATCGGCGCCCGCGCCAACGATGCTGCAGCCCTTCTATGACGGCGGAGACTCGGTCAAGGGCGAGACCCACATCGTCGACGGCGCCGCTCCCACAGCTGCCGGCGAAGTGGCCATCAACGCCACCGCCGCAGAGGCCCATGAGGTCAAGGTTGGGGACCGCCTGAAGGTTGTCACCGCACGAGCCCAGGATGAGGTCACCGTCACCGGCATTTACGATTCGGAAATCGAAACCGGTGGCTTCATCGGACTATCAGTTGCCGCCGACACCTTCAAGGAACAATTCCTCCAGTCCGGGGAGCCACGCACCCTTTACGTCGGTGCGGCGCCCGGCACCACCGCCGAGGAGCTTGTCGATCGCCTGGCCGCCGAGTTCCCCTATAGCGTCCAAACGGGGGAGGAAGTCTCCGAGGAGCTTTCCGCTGAGATCTCGAAGGCACTGAGCTTCGTCAGCTACTTCCTGGTCGCCTTCGGGCTCGTGGGTCTGCTGGTGGGAACCTTCATCATTGCGAACACCTTCTCGATGATCGTGGCGCAGCGGATGCGGGAATTCGCTCTACTCCGCGCCCTGGGTGTTTCCCGTGGCCAACTCACTTCCTCTGTGGTTCTCGAGGCGGCGGCCGTGGGGGTTGTCGGCTCGGCTCTCGGTGTGCTCGCCGGAATGGGGCTAGTGAAGGTCATCTACGCGGTTCTCGAAAGCACTGGTGCGGGGCTTCCTGCGGGCGGGATCGTCCTGACACCATTGGCGGTCGCTCTCCCCATGATCGTCGGAGTGCTCGTCACCATTCTCAGTGCGTGGGCACCGGCCCGCAGTGCTGGGGCCACCCGCCCCGTCGAAGCCATGCGTTCCGGCGACGCCAGCAGCTCCAGCTCCCTGGTGGGGCGCACCATTGCCGGCGGGCTCGCCTTCGCGGTCGGTGTCGCTATTGCCCTCGCCGGGGCGCTCGGCGACGGCTGGAGCACGAAGACGCGGGCCATTCTGGTCGGGACCGCTGCGGTGCTTGTCATCTTGGGGACGTTCCTGGCTTCACCGGCGGTCGCACGTCGCGCTGTGCCAGCGATCGGCCGGGTTGTTGGGCTGCCTTTCGGCACCGTCGGCGCACTTGCGCGGAAGAACTCCGCCCGGAACCCACGGCGCACCGCCACCACCGCCTTCGCCCTCACCCTGGGGCTGGCGCTCGTCGGAGCCGTCGGGATGCTGGGGGCGTCGATGAAGGCCTCCGTGGCCGAGGTGACCGAAACCGCAGTGAAGGCCGACTTCGTGGCGACGGGTCCGTCGAATAACGGCTTCCCCGTCCCCAACGGCGCCGTCGGTGCGGTGCAGGAGACCCCGGGGGTGGGCACCGTCGGAGTGCTGGGCAGCTCCCTCGTGAACATCGAGGGCATCGGCGCTTTCGCCGGACAGCCCTTCGCGAACTATTACGGGGGTAATCCCAACGACGGCATCGTGGTCGACACCGTCGAGGGCACAACAGATCTCGCGGAAGAGGGCTTCATCGCGGATACCAAGACCGCCGTCTCCCACGGCTGGAAGGTCGGCGAAAGCTACCCGGCCCATCTGGGGAAGGTTTCGGCCGCAAAGAAACTCCCTCTGCTCGGCACCTACGAGCCCAATCAGGCGCTCGGCCCCTACGTGTTGAGCCGGGCCGGAGTGGAGAGCGTGCAGCCCTCCGCTCAGGAGCAGTGGCCCGGCCAAATCATGGCCCTTATGGTCACAGCGGTGCCGGGGGAAGGCAGCAGTGATGGCGCGCAAAGCGAGCTCCAAGAAGCACTTCGGGAGGCAACCAAGGACTACATCGTGGTACAGGTCCTCACCCCAGCGGAGGCTTCGGGTGAGGCTGCCGTCATGGTCGACCAGATGCTCAACATCCTCTACGCGCTGCTGGCGCTAGCCATCATCGTGGCCATCCTCGGAATCGTGAACACGCTGGCACTGAACGTGATCGAACGGCGCCAGGAGATCGGTATGCTTCGCGCGATCGGCACGATGCGCGGTCAGATCCGCCGCATGATCACCCTGGAGGCTGTGCAGATCGCGGTGTATGGGGCGATTGTTGGCGTCCTCATCGGGCTCGGCCTGGGCTGGGCTTTCGTCACGGTCCTCGCGGGGGAGGGGCTGGAAGAGCTCGCCGTCCCGTGGCTGCAGCTGGTGCTCATGCTCCTTGGATCCGCGCTCGTGGGCGTGGTCGCCGCCGCCTGGCCCGCGATCAAGGCGGGTCGTACTCCTCCGCTGGAGGCCATCGCGGATTAGGGAAAGCCGGCCGCCATTGGGGGGCTGGCAGCCCACGGTCATGTTTGGGACGGAACACTACCAGCGCAAATATAGTTTTCTTAAAGCAGTTACTTCGTTTTGCCAACAAATTATCAACTTGTGATGTTTAATCCGCTCTATGACGAAGATCACACGAGGGGGACAGCCGTGGCGTGCTCGTTCCGCATCTTTCATTGCCACCAGTATTCTTTCCACCACTCTGATCGCAGGGGCCGGGTTCGTCGCTCACGCTGACGTATCCTCCTCGAAGGACCAGGATTTCGGCGCAACGCTGTCCTCCGTTGGTTCCAGCGAGGGCGGGGCCCTCGGTTCCTCCGGCACGGGGAAGGCGCCGGAGCAGGGCGATCATGACGCCTTCTACGACACTGATGGCGTCACCACGACCACTCCGGGTGAGATCCTCAAGACCGAGACTGTGCCTTATAACCCCGCACCGCGTGGCATGAAGGGCTACGTCCCGAAGACCGTCGACCGCATCATGTACACCACCACCAACGCGCACGGCGAGCTCACCCCGGTGACCGGCTACATCATGGAGCCGCGCGCCAAGTGGAAGGGTAAGGGCGAGCGCCCGACCGTCATCATCGGCCGCGGCACCGTCGGCCAGGGCGATAAGTGTGCCCCGACCCGCAACTGGCCGCTGCACAACCTCCAGGACCCGGTCCAGAGCGGCCGCGGTGTCAACCTCGAGGGCATTTACGACGTCGCGTTCGCCAAGTACGGCGTGCGCGTCATCGTCACCGACTACATCGGCATGGGCACCGATGAGGTTCACACCTACATGAACCGCCTCGACCAGGCCCACGCGATGATCGACGCGGGCCGCGCGGCGCGCAACATCGTCGAGAAGAATGGCAGGAAGTTCGGGAAGGTCGCCTTCTACGGCCACTCCCAGGGTGGCGGCGCGTCCACCGCAGCCGTCGAGGAGGCGCCGAACTACGGCAAGGACCTCGACGTCGCGGGTGCCTACGCCTCCGCGCCACCGGCAGACCTGAACGCCGTGCAGCAGAACATCGACGGCTCCGACCTGATGGGCGCAATCGGCTTCACCATCAACGGCATGCTGGCCCGCTACCCGGAGCTGCGTCCGCTGCTGGAGGGGCACCTCAACGAGGAGGGCGAGAAGGCCCTCGCTGCCACCGCCGAGATGTGCACCGACGAGATCATGGATAACTTCGGCCACCAGGAGACCCGTAGCTGGACCAAGGACGGCCGCTCCCTGACCGAGCTGCTCAAGGACATGCCGGATGCGCAGAAGGCCCTGGAGGATCAGAAGATCGGTAACGGCAAACCCGAGGCCCCGGTCATGATTGTCTCTGGCCGCTACGACCGCAACGTCGAGTACAACCAGGCGAAGGTCCTGGCGAAGACCTGGCGCGACAAGGGTGCCAGCGTCGTCTACAAGGATGACTTCATGCCACCGATCGGCGAGTACAACCACCTCGCCCAGGCCGCAACCGGAGCGCCGTACGGCTTGGACTTCATCATCGCCCGTTTCAACGATCTGCCGGTCAAGGGCGAGGGTGGCGACTACACCACCGAGTCCTCCCTGCAGGGCTCCAGCCAGTCCTCCTCCGAGGGCTATGGCCTCCTGGGCTCCAGCCAGCCCTTCCTGGGCAGCTCCGCCAGGGACTAAGTACTAGCCGAAGCTAGTGCCAGCGGGTCGCCGGCCGGCGGCTCCGGCGAAGCCCGCAGCGTACGCTGTGGGCTTTTAGCCGTTGAGCTCGCGGCTGGCGATCTCCGCACCCTCGACGAGGGACTGCAGCTTCGCCCATGCGATCTGCTCGTGGAGGCGACCGCCCAGGCCGCAGTCCGTCGACGCGATGACGTTCTCCGGGCCGACGAGCTCAGCGAACTGAATGATGCGATCCGCGACCAGGCGCGGGTGCTCTACCACATTCGTGGAGTGGGAGACTACACCCGGGTAGATTACGGTGCCCTCCGGCAGCTTGTGGTCCTGCCAGACACGCCACTCGTGGGCGTGGCGTGGGGAAGCGCCCTCGAAGGAGTAGCCGCCGACCTCGGCGCGCAGGATCTCCTCGATGATATCGCCGAACGGCACGTCGGTGACGTGCGGGCCGTGCCAGGAACCCCAGCAGATGTGCAGGCGGGTCTGCTCGCGAGGCAGGTCCTTCACGGCGTGGTTGATGGCGTCCACACGGGTGCGGATGTAGGCTCGATATTCCTCGATGGACGGCTCCGGGTTGATCTGGTCCCAGGACTCCGCCAGCGACGGGTCGTCGATGGATACCGTCAGCCCGGCATCGGTGATTGCGCGGTACTCTTCCGCCATCGCGTCGGCACAGGCCCAGACGATGTCGTCATCAGTCTTGTAGTACTCGTTCTTCAGTCGGGCTGCGGATCCCGGGGACAGGGCGGCGACGAACCCCTCGGTGGCGCCAGTCTTCTTCATGGCGTTGGTTAGCAGCTGGACGTCGGTGTCGATCTGGTCCTTGCCGATGTAGGTGATCGGGCCGGTGATCTTCGGGTTACCGACGGAGGCGCGGTTGGTGAGGATGCCGGAGGCCGGGTCTTCGTATGCCTCGCGGAAGAGGGTGCGGTCACGGCGGTCGGCGAAGCTGGTCAGGCGGATGTTGCCCGGCTCGGAGCGGATAGCCTCCTGGTTGGCCCAGCGGTCCTCGTCGGTCATGGTCAGCCCACCCAGGCGGGAGAAGCTGTAGTTCCACCAGGCGCCGTAGTCGACGGCACCGCTGGTGACGTGGCCATATTCGCCCTCGTTGATGATGCTCACGCCCACCTCGTGCTGCTTGGCGACGACCTTGTCGATGGACTCCTGCAGGATGCCCAGGAAGTCCTCACGCTCGATCTCGCCGGCGGCGAACTTGTTGTTGACCTCGAGTAGTTCCTTCGTACGCGGCAGGCTGCCGACGTGCGTGGTTTTGATGTTGACGCTCATCGTCTGTTTTCGCTTTCCTTGGTCGTGGGGCCAGCGTTGCCGCTGGCTGTGGGTGTTGCCCAGTGTATCTATGCCGGGAAACGGCCTGAATGAGTGGGGCTGGTAGACCGCCGGGGCATGCCGGTGCCGCGACCAGAGCCGTGTCTGGGAGGGGAACTAAGATCGAAGGCATGACCGATGGTGAGAAGAACAGCACTGATCAAAACGCCAAGACCCTGGGGGTCACCCCGAACTCCGATATCGCGAGCCTGCCGGGGGCACACCGCGATGTGCAGGAAGGCGTGGAGCCGCTGACCCCAGCCGAGCAGCTGGTGCAGCTCAATAATTTCTTTGAGGACAATTACCCGGAGATTTTCCGATCCCTGACTACCGACGAGGGGGCGGAGTACACGCAGCAGGGTCAGCCGGTTCCGCAGGAACTTAAAGCGGCCACGGAGCGCATGTGGTCGAAGGTTCCGGACCTGCTGACGCACAGTAGCCAACTGGTGTTGGGTGCAGGCCTGGATCACGCGATGCCGCACGTGACGTTCTGCCGGGAGGGTATTAGCTCTGCGGCGTGGCCGGTGGGGCAACCTGGCGTCGCCGAGCTTCCGCAGGGCGTGGGCGCGACGGTGCTGCGCCCGGACGAGCCCACCGGTGCGCTCGCGATCTCTCTGCACGGTGGACCGGGCTGGTTCGGTGATCAGCAGGCAAACGAGCAGCTCTGGCAGCCGTTGTTCGCAGCGCTGGCCCAGCAGTCCGGCGTCACCATCGTGGATCTGACCTATCCGCTGCCCCTGGCTGGCGGCGATGGCGCGCGGGGCTGGGAGGCGACGGTCGCGGCCGTGGGACAGGCCTTCGACGCCGTGCGCGGCAGCGCCGAGGCCCTGGGCTGCGATGGGGCTCGCGCCGGAATCGTGGCATTCGGCTCCGGATTGGTCGCTGCAGCACAGGCCCTGCGCGAGGCGGCGTGGGTGGCGGCGCTGAGCCCACGTATCGCGGCCCCTCTGGAGGAGCTGGAGGGGGAGAAGCTGGGTATTCCGGCGCTGCTTTCTATTGCCATCGAGGACTCGCGCGCCACCCCGGCGGAGCGCGCGGCGAGCTTCGCGGAGTCCGTTTTCTCCGAGGTCGACACCCACGAGTTCCTGAGTGAGCACATCATCGCTCCGCCGACTGTGTGGCGCGAGCGGGTGAGCGCTGCCGGGCAGTGGCTCGCTCACCGCTAAGCGTCGAGCGCTGCACGTTGCGGTAGGAGCGCGGTAGCGGCGCGGCGCTGTTTCCTGCCCGCGCCATGTGGCTGCTGCTTGTTTGTTGCCTGTCCCACCAACGAGCGGCAGAAGCGATCTCGACGTGGGGAGAGTGGTATTACCCCCGCCCTTGGTCTTTGTTGAACAATCCTATAAAGTGACCCAAATCACTGATGGAAAGGTGCGACTATGACCACGAATCCCAACCAGGCTGAAACACAGCCAGGAGCAGCCTCTACCCCAGTGGATAGCACTGACGCCAAGGCCGCTCAGGCAAAGCGACGGGCCACCCGCGCAACCACGATGGGTGCCATGTTCCTGATGGCCACCAGCGCCATCGGCCCCGGCTTCATCACGCAGACCAGCGTGTTCACCGTCCAGCTAGGCGCCGCCTTCGGCTTCGCAATTCTGGTGTCGATCCTCGTGGACATCGCCATCCAGCTGAACGTCTGGCGCGTCCTCGGTGTCTCCGGGATGCGAGCCAATGAGCTCGGCAACGCGGTCGTCCCAGGCCTCGGCTGGGTCATGGGCGCGTTCGTCTTCGTGGGCGGTCTGATCTTCAACATCGGCAACATCGGTGGCGCGGGCCTCGGCACGAACGCGATGCTGGGTGCAGACCCCATCATCGGTGGTGCGATCTCGGCGCTGGTCGCCGCCCTGGTCTTCCTCTCTAAGTGGGCTGGTGCAGCTCTGGACCGCATCGTCGTGACCCTCGGTGCCCTGATGATCCTGCTGATGATCTACGTGGCCATCGTGTCCGCCCCACCCGTCGGTGAGGCGCTGAAGCAGACCGTGCTTCCGGATCAGATCGACTTCGTCATCATCACCACCCTCATCGGCGGCACCGTCGGCGGCTACATCACCTTCTCCGGCGCCCACCGCCTCATCGATTCGGGCCTGACCGGCCCGGAGCACGCCAAGGACATCACCCGCGTCTCCGTCACCGGCATCCTCGTCACCGGCGTGATGCGCACGCTGCTCTTCCTCGCCATCTTCGGCGTCGTCGCTTCCGGTGTGGCCCTGTCCGGCGACAACATCGTCGCCGATGCCTTCCGCGCCGCCGCCGGCGAGATCGGCGTCCGCTTCTTCGGCATCGTCCTGTGGGCCGCGGGCCTGACCTCCGTCATCGGTGCGTCCTTCACCTCCGTGACCTTCGTGACCACGCAGAAGATCGCACCGCGCACCCGAAACCTGCTGACCCTCGCGTTCATCCTGGTCTGTACTGTCGCCTACGTCATCCTGAACCAGGCGCCGCAGAAGCTGCTGATCTTCGCCGGTGCGTTCAACGGCCTGATCCTGCCGATCGGCTTCGGCGTGGTGCTGTGGGTGGCCTGGCGTCGCCGCGACCTGCTGAAGGGCTACAAGTACCCGGTGTGGCTGTGGTCCATCGGCGCGCTCACCTGGCTGCTGACCCTCTGGCTCGGCTGGCGCTCCCTGTCCGGGATCGCCGCCATATGGGCCTAAGCGAGGAGGAGGTCGAGATGAGCACCAGCACGCACGAGATGTCGCCGGCAGCTGCCCGCGCTGCTTTCCGCGAGGGGCTGGCCGTGCCGACCACCGGTTACTCGGATGGTTACGCGCAGGCCAACCTCATGGTCCTTCCGAAGGAATACGCCTTCGACTTCCTGCTTTTCGCCCAGCGCAACCCCAAGCCCTGCCCCATCCTCGGGGTGCTCGAGCCAGGGCAGCTGAACTCCGAGCTGCTGCCCGGCGGGGACATCCGCACCGACATCCCGAAGTACCGCGTCTACCGCGACGGTGAGCTGGCAGGCGAGTACCCGGATGTCACCGAGTTCTGGCGCGATGACCTCGTCAGCTTCCTCATCGGCTGCTCCTTCACCTTCGAAGGTGCCCTGCTGGATAACGGCATCCCGGTCGCCCACATCGAGCAGGGGCGTAACGTGCCGATGTACAAGACGTCGATCCCGACTGCCCCCGCGGGGAGGTTCCACGGTCCGCTGGTCGTCTCGATGCGGCCGATTCCCGCGTCCCAGATTGCGGACGCCGTCCGCGTGACCTCCCGCTACCCGGCGGTCCACGGTGCGCCGGTGCACGTGGGGGACCCTGCCGCGATCGGTATTAGCGACCTCGCGTCCCCCGACTACGGTGACGCCGTCGACATCCCGGACGGACACATCCCGGTGTTCTGGGCCTGTGGTGTGACCCCGCAGGCCGCGGTGATGGAGACCAAGCCCAGCCTGGCGATCGCCCACGCGCCGGGACACATGCTGGTCACCGACCTCCGCGACCTGCAGTACCAGGTTCCCTAAAAAGCGCGTCGCCGCCCAGGGGGTTAGCGGGAGAGGTACTTCTGCACCGCGGTGGGGGTGGAGACTAGCGAGTCCTCCAGGATGTCTGCGGCCTCGTCGAAGTCCATCCGCTCGAGGGCATCCATGATTTCGCGATTCTTCGCCACGAACGGGGCGTGAAATTCGGGCTCCGCCTCCAGGACCTGGAGGAAGGCCAGGCGCATCAGGGCCAGAATTCGGTCCATCATGTCCTCGACCATCGAAGAACCCACCCCGGCAACGATCACCCGGTGGAAGCGCTGGTTCGCGTCCGCGACCTTCGCCAGGTCACCCTCCTCGAGGGCCTGTTCCGCCGCGGCGACGATCGTCGAGAGGCGGGGGACGTCCACATCCGCGGTGCGCAGCGCGTTCGGCTCGATGAACGCGCGGGCGGTATAGAAGTCCGCGACATCCGCCACCGTGGGCTTGGCGATGAATACGCCGCGGTGGTGGATTCGGGTCACCAGGCCCTGGCTCGCGAGCTCGGCGAAGCCTTCGCGCAGGGTGTTGCGGGACACGTCCAGGTGCTCAGCGAGCTGCACCTCGTTGAGCTTTTCCCCGGGCTGATAGCGCCCGCGGGAGATCTCCTGGCGGAGTTGATTGGCGACCGTTTGGGACCTCATGATGAACAATCCTAGGCAACGTCCCCGCCGGGTAGGAAGCGAGGACGCAGTTAAGGGACCGGGTAGAGCATAGGAAGAGAGCCCACCGGAGCGAGTTCACGCCCGTGGGGACCTTCCGCGGTGGGGGGGGAGGTGGGCCGCTAGCTGATGCGTGCCAGAACCTCACCCTGGGCCACAGAGTCTCCCTCGGCGATGTCGGAGCGGTGCAGAGTGCCCGCAGCCGGCGCCTTGACCGGGGACTCCATCTTCATCGCCTCGATGATCGCCACGGTGTCGCCCTCCGCGACTTCTGCACCGTCCTCAGCCTTCCAGCTGATGAGCACACCGGCATAAGGGGAGGTGATGGCATCCGCGCCAACCGGCGCGGACGCAGCGGAGCCGGCGGAGCTCTTCGCCTCCGCATTCTCGGAGTCACCCGCTGATTCCTGTGCTGGTGCAGCGCCCAGCCCGGAGAGCACGCTCAGCGGCAGGCCGACCCGGTGCAGCCTGCCGTCGATCTCGATGTTGACCTCCGTGCGCTCCGTGTACGCGGCCTCCACGTCGGTGTTGCCATCCCCGAAGCCCGGGACGTACTCCTTATCCACCCAGTCCGTGTACACATCCAGGTGATCCTCGGCGAAGGCCGGGTGGTGGATGATGTCCTTGTGGAACGGGATGACCGTGCGCACGCCCTCGATCTTCAGGTCCCGCAGCGCCTCCTCGGAGCGGCGCAGCGCCACCTGGCGGTTCGGCCCCCACACGATGAGCTTCGCGATCAGCGAGTCGTAGCTACCCGGAATGGTGGACCCGGAGCGCACGCCGGTGTCCACGCGCACGCCGGGGCCGGTTGGCGGCTCGAAGGTCCGGACCAGACCTGGGCAGGGGACGAAGCCGTTCGTGGCGTCCTCGGCATTGATGCGGAACTCGAAGGCGTGGCCGGTCGGGACGGGGTCGGCGTCGAAGGAGAGCTCCAGGCCAGCGGCGATGCGGAACTGCTCCTGGACGATGTCCACCCCAGAGACCACCTCGGTGACCGGGTGCTCGACCTGAACGCGGGTGTTGACCTCGAGGAAGGAGACGGTGCCGTCCTCGGCGACGATGAACTCCACCGTGCCAGCGCCGGTGTAGCCGGCCTCGCGGCAGATCTCGCGGGCGCCCTCGTAGATGGAGGTGTTCTGCTCATCCGTCAGGAACGGCGCCGGGGCTTCCTCGACGAGCTTCTGGAAGCGGCGCTGCACGGAGCAGTCGCGGGTGCCGACGATGCGGACGTTGCCGTGGGTATCCGCCAGCACCTGCGCCTCGACGTGGCGCGGCTTGGTGAGGAACTTCTCCACGTAGCACTCGCCGCGACCGAAGGCAGCCTTGGCCTCGCGGCCCGCGGAGGCGAAGCCCTCCTCGATGTCCGCTTCCTCGTGCACGACCTTTAGGCCACGGCCACCGCCACCGAAGGCCGCCTTGATGGCGATCGGCATGCCGTGCTCGGCGGCGAAGTCCCGGGCCTCCTCCCAGCTCTCGATCGGCTGGTCGGTGCCGGGGGCCAGCGGGGCGCCGACCTTTGTGGCCAGCTGGCGGGCCGCGACCTTATCGCCCAGGGTCTCGATGGCCTCCGGGGAGGGGCCGACCCACACCAGCCCGGCGTCCTGCACGGCGCGGGCGAAGTCCGCGTTCTCGGCGAGGAAGCCGTAGCCCGGGTGCACGCAGTCCGCGCCGCTGCGCGCCGCTATGTCCAGCAGCGCCGGGATGTTCATGTAGGTATCGGCGGCAGACTCCCCACGCAGCGGGTAGGCCTCGTCCGCGAAAACGGGGTGCTGGTTATCTGCATCCGCATCGGAGTACACCGCGACCGATGCGATGCCCAGGTCGCGGGCGGCGCGCGCGATGCGCACGGCGATCTCGCCGCGGTTTGCGATGAGGACCTTCTTCAGCGGCAGTGCTGGGGTCGGTTGTTCGTTGTAGAAGGTGCTCACTGTTCTTCCTCCTGGGTATCGGTGTTCTGGTCGGTGGGGTTGATCGGCAGTTCTGCCAGCGTATCGGGGTCGACGGCGCGGAAGGTGACGGTGCTGCCGGGCGGGAGCTGACCGGCGGCGTCCATGTCCTCTGGGATGACCGTCGCGATGACGGGGTACCCGCCGGTGACGGGGTGGTCGGCGAGGAAGAGCACGGGCAGGCCATTGGGCGGGACCTGAATGGAGCCGGGCAGCATGCCTTCGCTGGCCAGCTCCTCCTCGCGCTCGCGGGTCAGCTCCGCACCCTCGGGGGCGGTCATGCGCAGCCCGATGCGGTTGGACTGGCCGGAGACCTCCCAGGGCGTGTTGAGGAAGTCCCGCACGGTCTGCTCGGCGAACCAGTCGTCGCGGGGGCCGAGGACGCAGCGCAGGGTTGCGGTGTTGGTGCTGTCCGTCGGGTTGATGATTCGGGGGTCGACGGCGGTGCGCGTGGCTCGCCCGGCCTTGAGCAGGTGGCCGTCCGCAAGTGGTGCTGGTCCCATTCCGGATAGGACGTCGCTCGCGGCGGAATCGAGGACGGTGTCGGTGGCGAGCCCGCCGCGGACCGCCACGTAGTTGCGGGCCCCGGTGCCGGTGGGGCGCACGGCGAGCTCGTCTCCCGCGAGCAGCCCGATCGGCTGCGCGAGGACCTTGGTTGCCTTGTGGCCGCTGCGGGTGTTGACTTCCACGGTGGCCTCCGCGCCGGTGATAGCGAGGACGGTGTCCACGTTCGCGGTGATGTGCAGTCCGCCGATGTTCTCGATGACAGCGGCGCTAGTGCGATTGCCCACCGCGGCGTTGGCTGCGCGGGCGCTGGCCCGGTCGAGCGCGCCGGAGCGGGTCACGCCAATATCACCGTGGCCCGGGCGGCCGCGGTCCTGCACGAGGCTGAGCAGCCCGGCGTCCTTAAGTGTGGCGACCGGGCGTCCAAGGACCGCCGCCGGGGTGCGGGTGTGCTTGGAGGCTGCCTTGCTGGCGCCTGTGTGCGAGGAGGCGGTGGGCGCCGAAGAAGCCGCGCCGCTGGCCTCCGCGCGTACCGCGCGGTAGCGCACGATATCGCCGGGATTGAGTAGTGCTGGGTGCTCGGCGCTCGGGTCCCACATGGGGGTCTTGGTGTGTCCGATTAGCTGCCAGCCGCCAGGGGACTGGCGAGGGTAGACGGCGGAGAACTCGCCTGCCAGGCCGACCGCGCCCGCGGGGACCGCGGTGCGGGGGTTGGCGCGCCGGGGCACGCTCCACTCGAAGTTCTCGGCGCTCTCGCTGGTTTCGGCGTCGGTGGGCACGCAGTAGGTGAAGCCGGGCGCGAAGCCACCGAAGGCGGCCATCCAGGCCTGGCTGGTGTGACGGTTGATGAGCTCCTCGGCGCTGATGCCCAAGTGATCGGCGGTGCTGTTCAGGTCCTCGCCGTCGTAGATCACGTCGATCGTGACTTCGCGCGGGGTGGACTGGCCAGCGGCAGCGGGGGAAAACCCTGCCAGCGTGTCCACGGCGCGCTGGGTATCACGCGGGGTGGCGAACTCCAGCAGCACGGTACGCGCTGCGGCGATGACGGAGGTCTGCCCGGCCAGCGGCTGGGCCGTCAATGCTGCGTGCCAGGTCATAACCTCCGCGAGGTCGGGGAGGTCGACCAGGAGGGCGCGGGTGCCCGCCCGGTGGATGGTGCGAGGTGCCAGGGATGCGTCGGTCATAGGAAGGACCTCGCTGCAATGCCTTCGCTATCCAGGCGGGCGGCGATGTGTTCGGCCATGGCGACCGCGCCGGGGGAGTCCCCGTGGATGCACACGGATTCGGCCCCGATGCTGATCTCGCTGCCGTCCACTGCGGTGAGGGTGCCCTCGGTGGCGAGGCGGAGGACGCGCTTGGCTACGGCGTCCGGGTCGTGGAGGACGGCGTTGGACTCGCGGCGGGAGACCAGGGTACCGTCCGGGTTGTAATTGCGGTCAGCGAAGGCCTCGCGGACGGCACGCAGTCCGGCGGCCTCGGCCTTCTCGATCGCGACGGAGCCGGGGAGCAGCAGTAGCGGTAGGTCGCCGAATGCCTTCACCCCGTCGACGACGGCCTGGGCCTGGGCCTCGTGGTGCACGATCGTGTTGTAGAGCGCGCCATGGGGCTTGACGTAGGAGACCTTTGTGCCTTGGGAGCGGGCCAGCGCGTCGAGGGCGCCGATTTGGTACAGCACCTCGTCGGCGAGTTCGGCGGGGGTGTAGTCGATGAAACGGCGGCCGAAGCCGGTCTTATCGCGGTAGCCGACGTGGGCTCCGATGGTCACGCCGCGTTCGGCGGCGGCCTCGAGGGTCTTAGCGATGTCGTGCGGGTCGCCGGCGTGGAAGCCACAGGCGGTATTCGCAGAGGAGACGACGCGGATCATGGCGGCGTCGTCACTCACCGGGTTGCCGGCGTTTGATTCTCCGAGATCGGCGTTTAAGTCGATGAACTGTGCGGAGGTCAAAAGGATCAGCTCCTCCAGAAATTGTTGAACAGTACCTCGAGTGTACTCTGCGTCACGTTTCTGGCGAAGCTGAATGCTGCTTCTCGGGGGTTCTAACCCGTGCGCTGCCGATGAGACGCCGGCGATCCCAAGCCGACTGCGGGCTACTTGCCCTGGTCGGACTCGAGGAACTGTTCGGCAAGCCCGCGGAGGATGCTGATTCCTTCGTGAAGGGCAGAATGCTGCTCCTCGGAGAGCTGCTCGAGCGCTGCGGCGACGACCTCGTCGCGGGCGCGGTTGGCCTTTTCTGCGACCTCTTTGCCGTGCTGGGTGAGTTCGACGCGGACGATGCGCCCGTCCTCCGGCGTCGAGACGCGGCGCACGTGGCCCCATCCCTCGAGGCGGGAGACATGCTGGCTCACCGTCGGCTGGGCGACATCCTTGGCCTCGGCGAGTTCGGACATCGTTAGCGGGCCGTCTTCCAGCGCGTTCAGCGTGACGAGCTGAGAGGTGGTGATACCGGAGACGTGATCGACGCGGCGGAGCATATCGACGCTTAAGCGGATCGATTCGCGCGTCTCGGCGGCGAGGTCAACGAGGCGATCGTTGGAGTTCATGGCACCAGGGCTTTCGGGCTCAGGGTGTGGTCGCCTGCTAGGGCGGTGTGGTGAGGGGGTGTACGGGGCGGGCTGGCCCGTCGCGCTTGGGACTTTCCGTCTCGTTGTTGAGGGTGTTTATAGCCTACTTGCAATCGTCGCGCAAAACCACGAGGCTGTGGCGATCCTTCTGGACCTCCTCCCAGCGGTCAACCAGCCCCTCCAGGCGGCGCCACTGATTCGACGGGATCGCCCGCTCGGCGTCCTTCCACACCTTCTCGTCGCTGGTTCCCCAGGCCACCGGCATCGGCAGCACCTCCTGGAACAGCTCCGAGCTGCGGGAACGCTGAGCGCCCGTCACCGCCATCGACGGAACCCGAGCCCCCACCTCGCGCGGCACCCCGGGGATGGAGGTCACGGTGCGTGCAGCCAGCGCCGGCTCGATCAGGTTCGGGTCCGGGTTGACCTTCGCCTTCGTGCTGGCGTCCACCAGGGAGAGCAGCACCATGTCGCGCGGGTTGACCTTCGCGATGATCGCCGGGGCCAACTGGTACATGTCGTAATACTGCTGCGGGCTGCCCATCGCCTTCGGAAGTGCGGGGATGATGATCCAGCACAGGGCGCCGAAGATGCCCAGCGAGATCGTGAAACCGATCGTGCGCCCCTGCCAGCCATTGACGGCCACCAGGATGGCGATGATCACGAACATCAGCGCGCCCAGGATCGCGGCGGAAATCTGCAGGCGCTTCGCATCCCGGAAGAACTCATTGTGCTTCCGCGCGTAGTCCTCCTCGACGGGGACATGAAACTCAGTCATTGCTGAAACGTGCCTTCCTTATTAATTATTTTCCACCGGATCCGGCAGGTCCGCCGCATCCATAATGCCGTAGCCATAGCCCTGCTCCGCGAGGAAACGCATGCGGTGGGCTGCATAGTCAGCATCGAGCGTATCCCGAGTGACGACGGTATAGAAAAAGGCGCCACCACCGTCCGGCTTCGGTCGCAGAATGCGACCCAAGCGCTGCGCCTCCTCCTGGCGGGAACCGAACGTGCCCGAGATTTGGATCGCCACGCTCGCCCCCGGGAGATCGATCGAGAAGTTCGCGACCTTGGAGACCGCCAGCGTCGTGATCTCCCCGTCCCGGAACTGCTGGTAGAGCTTCTCCCGCTTCGTGGTGCTGGTCTTGCCGTCAATGACGGGCACGTCCAGCTCCTCAGCGATCTCCTCCAGCTGATCCACGTAGGCGCCGATGATCAGCGCAGGCTCCTCCGGGTGCATCGCAAGCAGCTTCTTCACCACGCGGTTCTTCGCCGGGGTGGTGGCCGCCAGCCGGTACTTATCGGCCTGCTCGGCGGTCGCATAAACCATCCGCTCGGATTCGCTGAGCTGCACGCGCACCTCAGTGCAGTCCGCGGGCGCGATCCACCCCTGCGCCTCGATGTCCTTCCACGGCGCGTCGTAGCGCTTCGGGCCGATGAGGCTGAACACGTCGCCCTCCCGGCCGTCCTCGCGCACCAGCGTCGCCGTCAAACCCAGACGGCGGCGAGACTGCAGGTCGGAGGTCATGCGGAACACGGGCGCGGGCAGCAGGTGAACCTCGTCGTAAATGATCAGGCCCCAGTCGCGGGAGTCGAACAGCTCCAGCGCGCGGAACTCGCCCTTCGTCTTCCGGGTGACCACCTGGTACGTGGCGATGGTGACGGGGCGGATCTCCTTCTTCTCTCCGGAGTATTCGCCGATCTCGTCCGGGGTCAGGCTCGTGCGGCGCAGCAGTTCGTCGCGCCACTGGCGTCCTGCGACGGTGTTCGTCACGAGGATCAGGGTCGTGGCCTTCGCCTTGGACATCGCGGCCGCGCCCACCATCGTCTTTCCCGCACCGCAGGGCAGGACGACGACGCCAGAGCCACCCTCCCAGAAGCTGTCCGCGGCGAGCTGCTGGTAGTCGCGCAGCTCCCAGTCCTCGTGCTCGGTGGACAGGCTGATGGGGTGCGCCTCGCCGTCCACGTAACCGGCCTCGTCCTCTGCGGGCCAGCCGACCTTCAGCAGCTCCTGCTTGAGCCGGCCGCGCTCGGAGGGGTGGACGATGACGGTGTCTGCGTCGATCTGCTCACCCAGCATCGGCTTGATCTTCCGGTGCCGTTGGATCTCCGCCAGGACGGCGGCGTCCCGGGACTCGAGCACCAGGTCGTGCGCGGGGTGCTTGACCAGGGTGAGCCGGCCATAGCGGTCCATCGTCTCCGCGATGTCGATCAGCAGGGGCTGGGGGACAGGGAAGCGGCTGTACTCCTCCAGTACGTGGACGACCTGCTCGGCGTCGTGGCCGGCGGCGCGGGCGTTCCACAGGGCCAGCGGGGTGATGCGGTAGGTGTGCACGTGCTCTGGGGCGCGCTCCAGCTCCGCGAACGGGGCCAGCGCGTTGCGTGCCTCCTGCGCCTTCGGGTGGTCGATCTCCAGCAGCACGGTCTTATCCGACTGCACGATCAAGGGGCCGTCGCCGATGGGCAAAGCCGTTGTCCTTTCCTTGGAAGACGGGTTTTCCCGGCGTGAAAACGGGTTTCGAGTGCCGGGGCATGCGTGGCTTTTAAGTCCCGCGGGTGAGGCAGGGGCTTAAAAGCGTCAAAACTCCAGGCTAGCGCGAGGGGACGGAGACTGCGACCACCCGGTGCGGGTGCACCGTGAAGGTCTCACCGTCCGGCTCGCTCACGGCGGTGATCTGCGAGGCGGTCACCATCACCACCGAGATCCACGCGCTCACCGTGGACCCATCCGCCTCCGCGTAGCTCAAGCGCACCTGGCGGCCCGAGGTATAGGCCTGACGCAGCGCGGACAGCGCGGCGCGCGGCTCGGTCAGCGTGACCTCGTCACCCTCGTGGGCGTCGCGCTCGACACTCGCCACCCGGCGGTAACTCTCGATCTCCGCTGCGATAGCCTCCCGTAGCTGCGAGTCGGTATGCCGGCGGGACCTTCCCTGCACGCGGTGCGGCACGGAGCTGCCGCCGCTAGCCGTGGCCTCCTCCGGGGTGCTGCTCGAGAGCTGCAAGCCCCGCTCGGCGTCCTCGATGAGGTAGCGGATGGACTGCGGCACCGCCGGCAGCCCTCCCGGGGTCATGGTCGAGAGGAACTCCGAGACCTCCTCGCTGCGGTGTCCAGCGCGGAACGCGGACTGCAGGCTCGCCTTCGTGATCCGCCAGACCGATGCGATGCCGGAGGACTCCTGCACCGCGATGGCGCGCAGCATCGCCGCGTCCGCCGGAGCCAGCAGACCCGGGGCCATGACGGTGTGATCGCCCTGGATGATGAGGTATTTCACGGGAGAGGGGAGGAGCTCGTCCAGGTTTGCTGCCAGCGCGGCGACGGGGTCGTCGTCCGTGCCGTGGGGATCAAGCGCGACGTCGACGTCAGCGTCGTCATCGTTGTTGTTCCGGGAACCGCCGTCGTCTGGGTCACCGGCAGCCGCGGCTGCGCTCCGGGCCGCCCGCGCTTCGGCGGCCTCGCTGGCGATCTTCAACGCCGACAGCGCTGCCGTGGGCTCGCCCAGCGCGGTGAGCCCGAGGTCCACTGACTCCGCAACGATGGCCTCCAGCCCCGCCGCGGTCGTGCCCCAGGCCTGGAAGGGCTGCACGCGCCACAGCTGATCAGCCAGCTGCGCGGTGGTCGTCGTGGCGCCCGTTGGCGTCCTAAAAAGGAAGGGGAACAACTGACGGAGATGAGCTGCATTCGGGTCCAGCAGCTCCTCCTGGAAGGCTCGGACGTCCAGCGCCTCAGCGTGCCAGGGAGCGTAGGAGCTAGCGCGCCAATCGAGCAGCAGCATCGCCCACTGCGTAGCCAATGAGGATTCGAGGAAGTCCATGGCGGACTCGGTCGGAGCCCAGACCGGGCCGTCCCCGGCGGGCGGATGCGCGAAACCCAAATCCACCAGGCCGGCTTCGTATGCCAGCGTGAGGCGACGGGCGACCTCCTCGGAGTCGGTGCTCCAGCGGCGAGCGATGCGATTCATCTCGCGGACCCCGATGCCGCCGGACATCAGCGGCTGAATGGGCTCGGAGCCCAGCTCCTCCAGCAGCTCGGTTAAATCCTGGATCGTCTGGATGACGTTCGCGACCGCCGTGGCCGAAGCCTGGCTACTCGGGTCGGTGGTTGAGAGTTCCGCCGCCGAGTCCTCGGGATCCACCGGGCCGGGGTTGCCGGTGTCCCCGGCAGCTGGCTGGATGGGGCGCGCCGGGCGGAAGTCCCCGCCTGGTTCGGCGATCAGGGTGCCCCGCAGGTACTGCGCGACCCGCCCGCTTAACCGGGCGGTGTTCTCGTCGATCTGGTCCAAGATCCCGGTGCGCACCAGCGTGGGCAGGGGCTGGTCGTGATCCGCGCCCGGCCGCAAAGATTCTGAATGACCCACCCCGCCCGCGTTGTTGAGGGTGCTGAGCAAGCGGCGCTGGCGGTCGGGGAGGGACTCCACCGCGCCGGGCAGTTCCGCCGTGGGGATGGGGCAGCGGTTGCAGTCAGCGAGTCGCCACAGTTCCCGGACCGAGGGGTGGAACATGGTCGTGAGTGGTCCGGGGAGTTTGAGCAGGAGCTCGTCCAGGGCGTCGGGATCGGAAGGCTGCTCCGACTCGGGGGAGAGCGACCACTCGGGGCCGTAGATCAGGCCCCACGAGGCGCAGGAGCGCATGGCTGCCAGCAGATCCTGCTGGCTGGGGCGGCGCTCGGCCGGTGTGCCAGCGATGTCCAGCAGTTCTGTCGCGGTCGCGATGATGTCGCTGGCGCTGACCCAGTCGTGGGTGGCATCCAGCTCGAAGCCGGAGTGCAGCACCAGCAGTTCGATGGCGGAGAGGAAGCGCACGCTGGCGCTATCGAGCAGCGTGTCGTCCAGCGCTCCCACCGCGCCTGCCTGCGTGTCGGAGCCGGCGTGATAGGACGCCCCGCGGGCGGTGGACCCGAGCTCGGAGAGTGGGGTGGGGGCGAACAAGTCGATCGCCCCGCGACTGTGGAGCCGGCCCAGGAGCCCGGCTAGTGACGCGTAATCCTGCCCCAGCAGCCATGCGGGATAGCTCAGGGGTGGGTTAAACGCGTCGTCACGGGGAGAATCGGGGCCAGTCATAGGCAAGCCATTCTAGTGGACTCGCCCAACCTGTGCCCGCTGACGGCTTGGCGCGGGGTTTCCCAAAAGGGTGGGTAGCTCAGCTGTTTTTCGGCTCCTATGGTGCGATTTTCGGTGTGATGTGAGAAACTCAAACTATGGCGAACGTTGAAAAGAAAAAAGGCTATGTAGACCCGGCGTGGCCGACTGATATTCCAGAGGGTCAGCACGCTGTCACCGAGCTGGTGGCTTTCTCCGCAGGCGCTCTTTCCCCTTACGGTGAGATTGAGTGGCCGGTGGATTCCTCCACTCTCCCATACGTGCACCCGGACACGGTGGTCAACCGCTAAGAGCGCGTTCTCGCTGTGGGGGTTCAAGCGCCCCACGGCGGGTTTCGCGTTCCCTGCTGCCAGGGTTAAGCGGTAGCTGCCACCGGCAAAGTGGCTGGTAATAATTGACTGGCAATAGCAACAGCCCCGGTGGCGAGTTTTCCTCGCTGGCCGGGGCTGTTGCTATTCGTTCTTAAGCGTTGAGCTTAGAGACCGAACTCGTTCAGGATCTGCTGTGCCTGAGCGACGCGGGCGCTGTGCGCGTTGAGCTGGTTGTTGAGGTTCACGCGCTCAGCCTTGTAGAAGTCCTCAACTGGTGCCGGGACTGCCAGGCCGGCTGCCTCGAAGCGCTCGACGATCTGCTGGTAGATCTTGTCGATCTCCAGGACGTTCTTCTGCTGGGCGAGCTGGGAGACGGCCTTCTTAGTCTCGGCCTGCGGTGTGGCCTTCTTCGCAGGGACGTCGCGCTGGGTCGGCGCGGAGTTCAGGCCCAGCTGTGCGGAGCAGGACGGCCATGCGCCCCAGCCCTGGCCAGCCAGGACCTTCTCTGCCACGGCGATTTGCTGCTCACGGCTTGCCTGGTATGCGTACGGTGCGTACTGCTGGCCACCGTATGCGGACCAGGTGGACGGGGAGAACTGCAGGCCACCGTGGTAGCCGTTGCCCGTGTTGATGTGCCAGTTTCCGCCAGACTCACACTGAGCCAGACGATCCCAGTCGGAGTCCGGTGCAGCGGAGGCTGCCGGTGCGAAAGCTGCAGCACCTGCGGAGAGTGCGGCACCTGCGACGGCGATGCGGCCGACAGTGGAGATGGAGTTGCGCTTGGAGTGGCGTCCCATTTTTCTTGAGTTTCCCTTCCGGTGGCCGGTCCCGTGACCAGGCCGAAAACCGTTCGTTTCGTGTTCTCTTGCTTCAATGGTGCGCCGTGCGAATTTGCGCGACGCTGTGAGCTTTTGCTCTGTGCTGAGAACACACGCTAGCCGTTTATAACGAAATAGTCACGTTCTTCGGGAAGAAAACCCGCCGTGCGCCCTGCGGGGGAGCACCATAAAGGGTGTTTGACCTGCTGGTTAATGGAAAATAACGAATCGTAACTTTTTCTAGGATTGCAACGTGTTTCACTGGGCAGGTTGGGTTCTCGGCGCATTGATGCCCCACGTAGTGGACTGCATTACGGATTGTGCACTCGCTGGGACAGCCTGCTAATTTCAGCTTCTTCAGTAGCCCAGGAATGCGCGCAGAAGCGGGTATCCTGGGGGCTTAACGCCGGGCGGGACCGCACACCCAACGTGCGGAGGCTGCCTGTGGCATCCGCCCCACGGCGCGCGGAGCCTCGCGGGAAAGACCGCACAGCGCGCCAAAGGTAAGGAAGAGAAGAAAGGTGAGGCAACATGCCAGTCGGTAAAGTTCGTTGGTTCGACGCCGACAAGGGCTTCGGCTTTGTATCGAACCCGGGTGAGGAGGACGTCTACGTCGGACGCCAGGTTCTGCCCGAGGGCGTCACGGAACTCGTCCCGGGCCAGCGCGTGGAGTATGAGTTCGTCGCTGCCCGCCGCGGGCCACAGGCGCTCAGCCTGACCATCTTGGACGACGGCCCCCGCCGCGCCCAGCACCGCTTCAAGCCGGAGCAGCTGGCTGGCATGGTGCAAGACACCATCAATCTGCTGGACTCCGAGGTCGTCCCGGTCCTGCAGGCGGGGCGCCGCCCGGATCACCGTGACTCTCGCCAGATCGTCGAGATTCTTCGCACTATCGCGCGCGAGCTCGATTCCTGATCCCCGTTAGCCCCCAACAACGCCCTGCGCCCCAGCAATGCCGGGGCGTTCCTTTTGCTCCGGCTGTTACTTTCCGGCCGGGGAGAT
>NZ_JASLIP010000036.1 GCF_030152825.1 Corynebacterium sp. | reverse complement strand
CCAGCATTGCAAGAAGGTGCTGACTGGCTATAAGGTGCCGCGGGAGTTCTTCCACGTGGCAACGCTGCCGGCTGACCAGATGGGCAAGGTACGCCGCACGGAGATGCGCGCGATCCTGGAGGAGCTGGAGCGCCGCTAGTTTGGACGAGGCCGGCCTAGGGGATGAGGCCGGACCTCCGTCTTTGGGCTTGACATGCACTTGACAGAACTTACTTAGCCCTGCTTAACTACCTCCTAATCTTTCGGCAGCCGCCGGAGGTCTACTCACTTTCACTAACTTAAAAAGGAGTGGGATGAAGAAGGTCATCTCCACCACCGCGACGCTGGCACTGCTGGGCGGCGGTATGTTGTTCATTCCCCAAGCTTCCCTCGCGGAGACTACGTCCGCGTCCATGTCTCTGAGCTGCCAGGCGACCCCCTCTACCAGCTTGGCAGGGCCACAGGAATTCAGCACGGATAATGTCACCGTCAATATCGACTCCCCGAAGAGCGTTCGTATTGGCGAGGAATTCCGCGCTGGCTTCTCCATCGACCCCGTGGAGGTCGAACTGCCTTCGCTGCCATTGGGGGCAAAAATGGAAAGCGCTAGCCGCCTGAAGCTGGACATGGCTCTGCCGGCAGGCGTGGAATTCCTGGGCGCGGAGATCGACGAGTCGAAGTCCAACCTGAAGGGCATGAAGGTCCTCCAGGTGGACGCCGACGGCAACCCTAGCCCTACCGGCGAGTTCCTCCGGGTCACCAGCGCTGATAACGCCACCATCGGCAATGGCCCGAAATCTTCCCGCAATAGCGAGGGCGGGATTAAGTACACCCTGAATGGCTCCAAGATTGACCTGCGCTTCCCGGAGATCACGCTGCGCCTCAAGGCGAAGACGCCCGGAGAGAAGGCGCTGGGCGTGCGCACCCAGGGGGAGGCAGGCACCTTCGCTCGAGACGAGAACTTCCTCACGATGCTGGGCAAGGTGTCAGCCCCCTTTGTTGGCACTATCTGGGCCCCGGTGCAGTGCTCGCCCCGCACCAGCGCTAGCGCACCACTGGACACCCGGGCCGCCAAGCTGGCGAGTGTCACCGTTGAGGACGCTTCCGAGGTGGCCCTAAACCTCGAGGCGACCGGCACTCCGGTCGCCGGTCAGCCCGCAACCCTGAGCGCTCGCCTCGAGCCTGCGGCCGAAGGCACCGTGGAGTTCACCTCCGGTTCCCTGAAGGCCAGCGCCCCAGTGGTTGATGGTGTGGCCACCGCCGATCTGACGTTCCCCATCACGGGCGAGCACGAGGTCACGGCCAGCTTCCAGCCGAAGAATTCCGGCGAGTTCAAGCCAGCCACCGCCACTACCACGGTGACGGTCGCAGGCCAGGATGCTGCCCTGAACGTCGCCGTTCCCGAGAATGCCCCGGCACGTTCGCGCGTGGAGGTCAAGGCCACCGTGGCGCAGGGCGCCGAGGGTACCGTCCGTTTCCGCCTGGGTGATGCGACGGTGACGGCGAAGGTGGACGCTGGTGTCGCCACCGCTGAGCTGCCCACCGGCCCGAACCCAGGGCAGCAGGAGATCACCGCGGAGTTCACCCCAGCGCCACGCAGCGCATTCGCAGCGGGCACGGCCAGCGCTCCGATCACGATCGATGCGGTCACCGGCACGACGATCGAGCTGAACGCGGATCAGACCGGCCCAGTTCGCCCCGGTCAGCCGGTGAGCATCAGCGCCACCGTCACCCCAGCGGAGAACACTGAGCGGGCGGAAGGCACCGTCGAGTTCCTCATCGACGGTGAGCGGATCACCCGCACGCTGGAAGGCCACGCCACGAGTGTGGAGTTCACCCCAGACCGTGAAGGCGACTTCCCTGTGGAGGCCAAGTTCATCCCGGCGGATGACTCCCAAACCCCCGCCGAGGATGTGCTGACCGTGCAGGTGAAGGGCGCTTCTGCGACCGAGATCAAGGTCGACACCCCGCAGAACGTCGAGCCTCTGGTTGAGGCCCCGACCACCGTGACCGTGACCCCGGCGGCTGCTGGCACCGTCACCGCTGTGATCGACGGGCGCCGCATCTCCGCGGAGGTCCAGGAGGACACGGGCACCGCCACCCTGCCGTTGGTGTTCCCCCGCGAAGGGGAATTCGAGGTCCCTATCACCTTCGTCCCTGCTAACCCGGCAGACGCGAAGCGGGCAGCGACCACCACGACGATCACCGTGGCTGCCCCGGCAGCGAGCGACGTCGCGATCGCCCTGAACGGGCCGGATGCCGCAGAGAAGGGCCAGAGCACGAGCTACACCGCGACCCTCACCCCAGAGGTCGGCAGCCAGCGCAGCGTGACGGGCTTCCTGGAGATCCTTATCGGCGGCAAGCCGGTCACCAAGGACGGCGAGCCTGCCCGCATCCCGGTTGTCGAGGGAATCGCAGAGTTCGACGTGCTGTGGAACCGCGCCGGCGCGCAAGAGCTCACTGCGGTCTTCCACAATGCCTCCGGCGAGGAGGTCTCCCGCACGGCAAAAACCGTGACCGTGGCGGGTGATACCAGCACGCCGGGCGACGGAAACAACCAGAACCCCGGCGGTGGCGATGACAACCAGGTGACACCGGGTGGCTCCAGCTCCTCGGCGACCAACCCCTTCGCCCCGCTGATCGACTTCTTCCGCATGCTGTGGGAGTGGCTGACCTCGCTGTTCTCCGGTGGGGGTTCCTCCTCCGGCAGCTCGAGCACGCCCCGCGACTAAGCCCCCCCCACTCCTACTCCTGCAAGGACTTTCCTATGACTTTGTTGCCTTCTCGCCGCTCGGGCCGCCTCGCCCTGGGCGCCATCACCTCCCTGTCCCTGAGTTTCACGCTGCTTTCCGCTGCGCCCATGAGCGCCGCCGCGCCGGTCAAGAAATCGGTGCGGGTCAATCACCAGTGCGTTGAGCATAAGGCGTGGTTCTCCAACGGTTCCGAGTTGACGCTCTCCCCGGATAATGTCGCCGTCGAGTACCCGGAGACCGTGCTCCCGGGCCAGACCTTCACCGTCAAGGTCCAGCCGGGTGAGATGCGCACCGGCGGAAAAAAGACGAGTCGGATGAAGTACGATATCGCGCTGCCGCAGGGGGTGAAGATCAGCAACCTGCGCATCGATGGCGGCGCATCCGAGCTGAATGCGAACCCGGCAGCCGTGGTGCAACGCGTTGACGCCTCCGGCAACCCCAATGCCAATGGCGCTTTCGCCCGCATCTGGGACGGCACGCACTCGGTGAATAACGGTGGCCAAGAAAGCGACAGCTGGGGTAACGGCCCTGGGCTAGCAGCACCTGAGAATACGAGTTTCCGCCTGCCACGGATCGCCTTCGACGTCACCGCCCCCACCACGGTCGGTTCGAAGATCGTGACTGGTCTGCGGGCAGCCGGCACCGCTGCTGGCCCCGCCAGCAAGGAGAACCGGGACAACACCCTCTCCATGCTCGCCACAGCCTTCCGTACCGACGCGGTCTACTGCACCGCGGATGCCGCTGGCAAGACCCTCACCAGCACCACGGTGGCCCTGCGCGATACGCAGACCGAGTTCGACGAGACCTCCACCGACCTCGAGGTGTTCAGCGGCGAGGGCGAGGTCACCCTAAAGGCCCTCGTCAAGGGCACAGATGGCCAGCCCATCACCGAAGGCAAGGTCGAATTCGACCTGGGCGACGGTCAGCGCCGCACCGTGGACGTTCGCGATGGTGTCGCGGAGCTGCGCTACACCTACGCCGAGCTCGCGGACCGCGAATCCGTCAAGCACAAGGTTGTGGCCCGCTACCTGGGCGTCGAGGGGCGCACCGGCGCTTCGGAGGCGGCCACGACGGTGACAGTCAACCCGAAGCCGCGCACCGCGCTGAAGGCCACCGTTGACCTCCAGGGCGAGGTCGACGCTACTGCCCCAGCAGACGGCAAGCTGCCGCTGAGCCTGCGCGCTGCAGTCGGTGCGGAGCTGGCTGATCCGGAAGCGAACCCGGACGCTGACGCCACCCTCGAGGACGGCGTGGAAGTGGTGTTCTTCAACGGCGACGAGGAAATCGGCCGCGCGAAGACCGCCAATGGCGTGGCGGAACTGCAGACCACCGTGCCGGATGAGGCGGCCACGCTGCAGCTACGCGCCGTCGTCGAGGACTTCGAGAACGACACCCAGGAGGTCTCCGGCGCCGAGGACACGCTTGAGCTGAAGGTCGCTCCTGTGTCGAAGACGACCCTGCAGCTGGGCGCGGTCAAACCGGCCCTGGTCGGCGAGAAGCGGACGCTGAGCGCTCGCTACGAGGTGTCCGCGGGTTCCCCCGAGGGCGCCGAGGTGATCTTCCGCGCCAATGGGGTTCGCGTGGGCACCGCGCAGACCGACGCTGAGGGCAACGCGAGCGTGGAGCACACCTTCGATCAGGCTGGTCTGCAGAAGATCACCGCGGAGGTTCGGGAGCGCGAAGTGGATGGCCGGATCTTCAGCAAGGCTGTGGCAGAGCCCGTCACCTTTGAGATTCTGACCGTCAAGGAGGTGGAGACCGGAACCACGCTGACCCGCGAGGATGTCTCGGTCGACCTGGATGCCACCCCGCTGACCGGCGACGCCGTGGCGTTCACCGCGAAGGTGACCGTCGAGGGCGACGAGGAGATCCCTGAGGGCGCCACGGTCTCCTTCTTCGACGGTGAGAATTTCCTGGGCACCGCACCGGTCAACCCGACTACCGGGGAGGCTCGCTTCGAGTACCGCTTCCCGACGCGCGGCGAGCACCAGATCCGCGCCGTCTTCAACGGCCAGCAGCGCATCAATGACGAGGGCGTGGTCACCACTGTGCTGAAGCCTTCCACCTCCGAGGCGCTCACCGTTGAGGTTAAGGCCCACGAGATCGAGGTTGAGGACACCCCCGGCGCCGGTGACGGCAATGGCGGTGGCAACGGCGATGATCAGAACCAGGGTGGTTCGGACGGCTCCGACATGGGCTCGACCGACGGCTCTATCCTGCGCAAGCTGCTGATTGCGCTCGGTGCGATCGGCGTGATCAGTGCAGTGATCGCTGCGGTGATGCACGTCCTTCACCAGCGCTAAAGCGCCTAGTGTGAACCCAGGGTGCGGACCGACGCACTCTGGGTTTTTCTTTGCCAGGAGCCGTTGGGCTCAGCCGAGTTTGACAGCGCCGAGGTGGCCAGGCTGCCCCGGAGGGCCAGCTCAGCAGGCGGGCGCCGTCACACGGGCGCGAAAAGACCCCCTGGCGAGGAAACACACCCTCGCTACAGGCTTTTGCCTGCTGCGTTGATTAGCATCATGAGCTTATGAGCTCATCTTCCTCTCAGGCTTCTGTTATTCGCCGCCGCCTCGCCACCACCGGCGCCTTCGCCCTGGCAGTAGCCACCGCCGCCACGCTAGCCACCGCCCCCGCCTCCGCCGCGCCCCGCCCGGTGCAGGACCCGCAGGGCTTCATCGTCTCGCCGGCGCGCACCCAGATCAGCTTCACCTACTCCCCCACCGGCTTCGTCGCTGGCACCCGCAATCAGCACGAGGCTCGCCCCGGGCTGTCCATCGTGAAGCTCTACATCGCGGACTATGTGTTCAAGCACGGCACGCCCGCCGATAAGGCCCGCGCCTCCGAGATGATCCGTACCTCCAGCGATGCGATCACCTCCCAGCTCTACCGCAAGTACCCGCAGTCCATCTCCGCGACCGCGCGGACCTACGGGCTGCGCAACACCCACTCGAACGCGCACTGGGGCTATGCCCGCACCTCCTCCTTCGATTCCATGAAGTTCGTGGAGGCCAAGAAGCGGCGCAACTACAACGACCCGGTGCTCGTCGCGATGCGGCAGGCCACCCCGCGCGCCGCCGACGGTTACGCGCAGGACTACGGCACCGCCGTCCTGCCGGGTGCGGTGGGCACG
>NZ_JASLIP010000091.1 GCF_030152825.1 Corynebacterium sp. | reverse complement strand
CGGCTCAGTCGGCTCCGTCGGCTCGGTCGGCTCCGTCGGCTCGGTCGGCTCAGTCGGCTCAGTCGGCTCGGTCGGCTCCGTCGGCTCCGTCGGCTCGGTCGGCTCAGTCGGCTCCGTCGGCTCCGTCGGCTCCGTCGGCTCCGTCGGCTCAGTCGGCTCCGTCGGCTCCGTCGGCTCAGTCGGCTCAGTCGGCTCCGTCGGCTCGGTCGGCTCCGTGCAGTCCTTCAGAGCCCAGGGGAACTCGTGCTCCGGGTTGAGGTGCTCCTCGGAGCCGCCCAGCTTCGCGGAGTTGACGACGACATGTCCCTGCGTGTTCCCGGACGTCTTCTCGAAAGTCGCGTTCGGAGCGAGAATCGACCAGTTGATCGAGTCGCCGCTGATTTTCAGCTCCGAGACGTTCGGCGCGTTGAGCAGAACGTGCCCGAGCTTATGGGCGCCCACATTGTCGACGAGGTTGAGGTTGATCGGACCCGCATCCGTGACGTTGATCACCAGAATCGAGTCCTGCGGCGAGCCATTCTTCTCTTTGATCTCACGAGTGTTGTTGAGCTCGGCGGAAGAAACGTTCCAGTAGTTGATCCCCTCCTTAAGCGGAAGCACAACATTTCCGTCGCCCTCCGACTCCGCAGTCAACACATTGGCAATATCGTTGACGCACTGCGAACCGGCGATGCGCCCAATCCTCTGGGCGGTGCCGCTCGCCTCCCCCTGGTTGAACAGGGAATCGAAGTCGCCCTTGCCGAGCTCGAAGTCCTCGGCCGCGCTCGGCTGCCACTGCGCCTCCACGCGCGGCGACGAATCGTAGCCCTCACCCTTTTGGACGATGTGCGGCATGACCTGCGCCCCGTTGCCATCCTCCATGAGGACATCAAGGTTACCCGGATTGTCGATGGCGACCTTCGCCTGCTTGGACAGGAGCTTGAGCTCGCCATTCGATTGCTCGAAGTCGAGCTCACCCGCGATCAGTGCGTGCCGCTGATCCTCCTCATACTTGCGCATGACGTTGGTGTTGCTCCAGCTCAGCTTGCCCTGAGCAGCGATCGGCATTTCAGCCTCGGCTTCGATGTGCACATCGCCGAACGAAACCACGCTCCAATGCTTGTACGGCTGCATCGGATAAAACTCCGAGCTGACGCCGGAGCCGGAGGGAGAGGCCACGGAGTTCCCCGCCAGATACCCACCTCCAGCGACCAACGAGACAGCCACTGCCACAGCGGCAAGTGACTTTCGAGACGCGTTCATTTATCTTCCTTTCAGCAGTCCGAAGACCGACTTTCAACCATGCCGGAATACAGCTGCCCCCCCCCCCGCGACCAACGCAGGTGGAGATTGCCGCACGCCAAGGCAAACAGATCCTCTTCGCCGAAAACCTTAAATTCGACTAATCTGTCGCTGAGATATTAGCATGCAGGTTTGTTGTGTAGCAATTGCGAAGTTAAACAAGATTTCCAATAACATCGCGCAATCAAGCGTAAACCCCTTGGTCCGGATTAAAATTTCGGATATATACACTTCACACGTCCTCCCAGCTGACGAGCCCCGCGATGACGGGCGAAACCGCAGGCAGGCGTATCCCTGGTGAAGCCACCTATTCTTGGACGCGGACGCAGCGGCACACCGGCGTGTCGGCTCACCATCTCCTCAGCGCAACGACGGTACTAGCCCCACCGAACCCGACGTCGGAGACCCGACAGCGCACCGGCACCGGCGCGGGCGGCCGGCGGCCTGTCAGCGGCGGCTGCATGACGCCAGCAAACACCCTTGACACCATCACGAAATGGTTGGCGGGCTACGTCGTGTTCCCCAACAGCCATTGTGCGCCGACGCGGGCCCTGTGGGCCGCCCATACGTGGGTTTCACCGAGCTTTTACACCACCCCGCGAATCATCCTGTCCTCACCTGTCCCCGGATCCGGCAAAATACGTGTGCTTGAACTGTTAGAGGGCATGTGCCACGCGCCCTTCATGACCGTGAACTCGTCCACGGCCGCCTTGTACCGCCGTATCGCCCAATCGTCCGGCGACGGGAAGACCCCGCCCACCGCGCTTTACGACGAGGTAGACGCACTATTTGGCAAACGGTCTACGCCCCAATCCGAGGAAGTTCGCGCGCTGCTTAACGCCGGCTATAAGGCCGGGGGGACGGTAGACCGATGCGAGGGTGGCGCGGCCAGCATGAAAGTGATTCGGTTTCCCGTGTGCGTGCCCGCCGCATTGGCTGGCCTGGCCGGCAATATGCCCGCCACGATCACCGCCCGCGCGATCACCATGGAAATCAAAAAAACGCCGCCGAGGGGCCGATCAAGCCATATCGCGAACGCGATGCCCGCGCCGAAATCGCCACCGCCCGTGACGAACTGGCCGCACAAGTGGAAGATATGGCTGGGGATCTGGCCGACGCCCGCCCCGTCATGCCCGATGGAGTGGAGGATCGCGCGGCCGAGGTGTGGGGAACCGTTGCTAGCGATAGCCGATGCCGCCGGCGGTCACTGGCCGAACACCGCCCGTGCCGCGTGCCGTGCATTCGTGTTCACGCCCGAACGCCGACCGGTATCGCTTGGCGTGGAACTGTTGCACGACATTCGCGAAGTGCTGGACGGCCGCGAAACCATCTCCACCAACGACCTACTTGCAGGGCTTCGCAGCCGCGAAGAATCCGCGTGGATGGATCTCGACGGCGGTCGAGGAATCACCGCCCGCCGCATGGCGCAACTGCTTTCCGGCTAGGCCGTGGCGTCGATTTCCATCCGCGATGGAGGTCGCGTCTACAAGGGGCACGCCACCTACGCGACCGCGAAACAGGCCAGTCTGGTGCTGTCCAACGCCGTGCTCGTCATCGTCCAGGCCGCCATCGGCCATGATGCTGCCTGGAGTGGGACTGGCGCATTCCGTTCCTGCTCAGCTTCGTGCTGATCATCATCGGCTACCTAATCCGCACGACCGTCGACGAGTGCCCGGTCTTCCGCGCCATGCAATCGGAATCCGCCGAGCGTTCCGCCCCGCTGCCGCTGCTGTTCAGGAACCACTGGCGCAAGGTCATCCAGGGCGGCGTTCGCCCCGATGATCCTCGACTCCTCGTCCACCGAGACGTACGTCGGCGACACCTGGAAGGTGAGCGTCTGCCTCATCGCGCTGACCATCCGGCGTTCATCGCGCGGTTCCTGCCCCCGAAGGACCTCGAGGAGCGCGACCTGCTGAACCTGAAGCACGAAGAGGCCTAGGCCCCTTCAGCGCCGCCCGTGTCGGCGCGCACCCCGTGATCGCGGTCCCACACCCCTGAGCGGGCCGCGCACGTTGTCCGAGTAAACCCGCCGTCCCCTCCCCTTGGGGCGGCGGGTTTCGGCGTTTGACGGCCCAAGCGCAACCGCGTCGGACCCGGCCGGCGGCAGCGAGAAAACCCCAGGCCAACCGTGTGGTTGGTCCGGGGTTTTGGTGGAGCCGCCTGCGAGAATCGAACTCGCGACCTTTTCATTACGAGTGAAACGCTCTGCCGACTGAGCTAAGGCGGCGTGCAAAAACCCAGAGCCTAAAGCTCGAGCATTCTTACGGAGGATCATCGTAGCGGACAGCAGCGCGAAGACACAAAACCTAACCGCTAGCTCACCCGGCATGCTTCCCGCAGCGCACCGCCCAGCGCATCGAGCGCGACCTCCGGCTTCACGTTCATCCCCAGGGTCTCCCGGCAGGCCGACACCGCGTCGATACAGCGGACCAGCGCCTCCGGGGAATTCCGGCGCGCGAGCTCGCCCGAGGTGGCGCGCATATCCGGGTGCTGGAACCCACCAACAGGCTGCAGGCCGTGGGCGGTGGCAGCGGCGCCACCGCCGTCACCTGCGGTTGCCTCGGCAGCGTCAGCCGAACCGTCCACCGGCTCCACGGCCCCCGCCGCCTGCAGCATCGCGTCGCGGTACAAGCCCACGACGTCGATCAAGGCCAGGTCCAGCGCGTCGCGCACCATCCGGGTCCGGCGGTTCTTCTGCTCCCGCTCCAGCTCCTTCATCTGCCCCGCCGAACCGCGCTGCGCCTTCGCAGCACCCCGCCCCTTCGCACCCACGCCCAGGGACTCCTCCAGCGCCTCGCGCTCCTTCGCCTCCACCGGCTCCACCTGCGCGGCAACCTCCTCGGTCGCCTTCGCCACCAGCTGAGAGGTGAAGCTGAACAAGCGCGCGCCCTCGTACACCATCTGCGGCAGCTTCAGCGCCGTCGCC